>CAZAKW010000005.1:12713-26029 GCA_964485835.1 uncultured Bacteriovoracaceae bacterium | reverse complement strand
GATCAGCCCGCAGAGGGCGAGTAGAATTTCGTTTTTCGTGATGACCGCGGAAACACCGAGCGCGCCGCCGAGCGCGAGCGCTCCGACGTCTCCCATGAATACCTGCGCCGGGTAGGTGTTGTACCAAAGAAACCCAAGACAGCTCGCGGCGATGGTCGCCAAGAAAATCGCCAATTCTCCCGAACCAGGGACATGAGGGATAGAGAGGTAATTCGCGATTCCGGCATGACCCGCGCAATAAGCCAGGATCAGAAACGTCACCGCGGTGGTGATCGTCGGGCCGACGGCCAGTCCATCTAAACCGTCGGTGAGATTCACAGCGTTCGACGATCCCACGATCACTAAAATCACGAACGGGATGAAGAAGATTCCCAAATCCAGCGCGAAGTCCTTGAAAATCGGAAATCGAAGTTCGTTGGTGACGGCAACGTCTTTGAAAATAAAGTAGGCGGCGATCGCGCCGAAAATAAATTGGCCGATGAGCTTGTAGCGTCCGGCAAGGCCCTTGGGATTCTTCTGAATCACCTTTTTATAGTCGTCGACGAAACCGATTAAACCGTACGCAAGTGTCAGTCCGAGCGCGATCCATACATTCCGATTCGAGAGATCCGCCCAAAGGAGTGTGGGAATCGCCACCCCGGCAAGAATCAAGGTTCCGCCCATCGTCGGCGTGCCTCGTTTAGAGAGATGCGACTGGGGACCGTCGTCTCGCACGACTTGTTTCATCTGCTTCTTTTGCATGTAGGAAATAAACCAAGGACCCAGAAGCATACAGAAGAGAACGCTGGTGATCGCCGCGCCGAAGGTTCGGAACGTGATGTACTTGAAAACGTTCAAGAAAGAGAACTCGGTGTGGAGCGGATAAAGGAACAAGTAGAGCATTCTCCTTTGCTCTAGACGATTTTCACGTATTGGCAAAGAGGAATTATGAAAAAATAAATAATATCAAATAGTTAACTAAAAAATGGGAGGATGAACGGACGTAAAAGCCCCCTTCGCGGGGCACCTCTTTACGGGTGTTCCCCCAGGGCACGTTCTGCGATCTCGCGATCGTCAAAATGGAACTTCGTCGTCCCCACGATTTGGTAATTTTCGTGGCCCTTACCCGCGATGAGGACGACATCACCCGGATTCGCTTCGCGGAGCGAGCGCTCGATGGCGAGTCTTCGGTCCGGGATACGCTCCCACTTCCCATCGCCAAAACACCCCGCTTCGATCTCGTCTAAAATTTTCGCGGGATCTTCGGTGCGAGGATTATCGTCGGTCAGCACGACACGGTCCGCAAGCCGACACGCGATTTCTCCCATCACGGGTCGCTTGGCTCGGTCGCGGTCCCCTCCACACCCAAAAACACAAATCAGTTTCGCTCCCGGTGCCACAAGCGGACGGAGGACGGCGAGGGCTTTTTCAAGCGCATCGGGTTTATGGGCATAGTCCACGAGCACGATCCTTCCGCGCGGATCGGGCACGGATTCAAGCCGACCCGGAATCCGTTCCAGTGCCAAGACGCCTGCGCGAATCGAGATATCCGGCAGCCTCAACTCCTTGGCCAGCGCGACGGCGCCCGCGATATTTTCGGCATTAAACCCCCCGACGAGCTTTGATTCGATTGCGATCCCCGAAAAGATCCCGCGAATTCCGTTCGCGTCGATCGTCGCCGCATTGGGAACCGAAAATCCAGCGCCCTCGGGAAATTCCACGAGTAATCGCGCGCCTTCGGGAGAATTCGTGTGGAACGCGAAGACGGGACGTTTTCCCCAACGTCGCGCTCGCTTGGATTGCTCGGCGAAAAGAATTCGCTTGGACGCGTAGTAGTCCGCCATGTTCGGGTGATAATCCAAGTGTTCGGGGCTCAGATTCGTGAAAATCGCACCATCGAACGCAACTCCCGCCGCTCGACTTTGTTTGAGGGCGTGCGAACTCACTTCCATGACGACGGCGTCGCAACCGACGTCGCGCATTTGTCGAAGGAGTTGGTGGAGTTCGACCGGCCCGGGAGTCGTGTGCGTGGACGGAATTTCTTTTCCGGCGATCCGGTAAGCCACCGTGCCGATCAGCCCCACTTTTTTTCCGGCGTGGGCCAGAATCGATTCGACGAGGTAACTCGTCGTCGTTTTTCCGCTCGTGCCGGTAATGCCGATCACGACCATTTCGCGCGAGGGATTGCCCTCGATTTGGGAAGCCAGTAAACCGAGTGCAAGTCTTGAGTCAGGGACTTGGAGATATTTCTCCGGGGTCGCCCCGGCGGCTTGCGCGCTTTTTTCTCCGATGAGCAACAACGCCCCTGCGCGTTCCGCCTCCGCCAAGAAACGATGGCCGTCGACTTGGGTGCCCGGTACGGCAACGAATACGCTTCCGGGTCCCACGTTTTTCGAGTTTGAGGTTAGGTTCGTAACGATTCCGTCGGTGGAAACGCGCAGATCTAAGATCGTAAGAAGTTCCGAGAGACGCATGGATCTGCCGCTAATCGAAATCCGAATCAAATCGGAGCCGGATTTGGTCGTTTTCAGTGAGTTTAGCGCCAGGTTCGGGGAATTGGGATTTGATCCACCCGCTTCCCGTGACGTCGATTTGAAATGAATGGCCTTCCATCGCGTGCAGAGCTTCTCGGATCGTCATCCCGCGAAGCTCGGGCATTTTAAAAACGAGCTTACCGTCGGGCGCGCTGCCCTGGAGTTCAAGTTTTGGGGGGGGCGCGGCGGGATGGGCTTGGCTAAATTTAACGTGATCCGCGCGACGAGCGGTTTTCTTTAAAGGAGCGGAGGTTTTCTTCGCAAGCGGAGCCTCCGGTTCTTCGAGCGGCGCGGTCATGGGAATCCCAAACCGGGTGACGACCGCGTTAAGGACGTCGCGAAAGAGCGGAGCCGCGGTTTCGGAGGCGTAATAAATACCGCGAGGATCGTCGAGTAAGGTCAGGATCACGATCTTGGATTCGACGCCGACCGGGAATCCGATAAACGTCGGAATATAACGGCTTGAGGAATACCGTTTCGATTTCGGATCAACCGTCTGGGCCGTACCCGTTTTTCCAGCGACGACGTAACCTTCGAGTGCAGCTTTTTTCCCCGTGCCTTCGGCAGTTACGACGGTTTTCATCGCCTCCACGACCTTCGCGGCGACGTCCGCCGAGAGGATCCTTCGGGGAGCACGATTTTCCTCCCCAGGCGTCGGGTTTTTCACGATTTTAGGTTCGACGAGGTAACCCCCGTTCAAAAAGCTCGCGTAACTTCTCGCCATCTGCAGCGGCGTAACCATGATTCCCTGGCCGAAGCCGACGTTTGCGAGCGTGAGCGGCTGCCAGGGTTTTTTCGACGGAGGCAACCAGCCGGAGAGCTCCCCCGGAAAGCCTACGCCGGTCTTCGATCCGAATCCGAAACTCCTCAAACCCGCCATGAATTTTTCTTGGCCGAGTTTCATGGCGAGTTTCGCGGAAACGACGTTGGAGGAAACTTCGATCATCTTTTTCAAGGTAATCATCTCGAACTTCTCGTGGGTTTCCGCCTCCGATATCCTGCGGCGTTGGACCTTGAAGCTCCCGTGCTCGCCGTGGAATCGGTCGGTCAGCTTGTGCCCATTGGCCAAAGCGATCGCAAGTAAAACGGGCTTCATCGTCGACCCGGGTTCGTAGCCATCGGTCAGCACGCGGTTTCGTTTACCTTCCGCGGATCCGGTGCGGCGATTCGGGTCGAAGCTGGGCGCACTTGCGACCGCAAGTAAGTCCCCATGGATCGCATCCATCACGATCACGGAACCCGCGCGCGCCCGTGTTTTTTCCATCGAATTTTTCAAAGCCGCTTCGACTGAAAATTGTAAGGAGGCGTCGATCGTCAGTTGGATCGTTTCGCCGTCTTTGGCGTCCGCCACGGCCGAAGCGTCGTAAAGAGTCGGTCTGCCCAAGGCGTCGCGAATCGCCCGCATCGAAACGACTTTTCCTTCAAGGCGCTTTTGTTTCCAAAGCTCGACGCCTTCAGTTCCGTCATTGTCGAGATTGACCGTCCCGATCGTTTGGGCGGCGAGTTCGCGGTGGGGATACCGACGGTAGTTTTCCTTTACCAACCAAAGCCCTGGAAGCAGGCTGCCCGCGGTATCCGTGATCCCCCACTTCTTGAATTGATCAAGTTGCTCTTCGGGGAGGTGGCGCTTGATCCATACGAAGTCGCGACGTTTGTCGCGTAGGCGGGATAGAACCTGGGAAACGGGAAGACCGAGAGCCTTCGCGAGGAGGCGAGCCAGGACCTTCGGATTTTGGATTTTCTTGGGATTCGCCGCGAGCGACGAAACCTCGGCGTTGATCGCCAGCGGCTCGCCGTTACGATCCGTGATCAATCCTCGGCGAGCCTGAACAAGCACCTTGGATTGGAACTGACGTTTCGCAAGCGAGGTCAGCCGGGGATCTCGAACGATTTGAATGTAGCCCGCTCGTCCGGCGATGCCGAGGGCGATGAAAAGAACCAAACCTAAGAGGGCCCGAAATCGTTTCGTCACGCGATCACTTCAAATAAACGACTTGCTTGGCGGCCGGGTGCGCGAGTTTGAATTGCGTTCGGGAAAGGATCTCAAGCCTTCGGGGCGAGCGCAGGGCCGCGATTTTCAAGGAAGCACGCTCAAGTTCGTGTTTCGCGTTGGAGATGACTTTCTCGGTCTGATTGATTTCGTAAACGGTGTTCACGATTTTCAACCGGAGCGCCACCGTGGCGACCGATAAGATGACTAATACGGGAAGGATCCATTTGGGGCACCAGTGTTTCATCTTGAAACCTCTTTCCTCGAATCCGTTTTACCGGATCCGGGTCGCTATCCGTAGCTTCGCACTTCTGGCTCGGGGGTTATGACTGAGTTCTGCTTCGTCTGCTTCAATCGGCTTTCGAGTCATCTCTTCCAGGGAGTCGTCTCCCCGAAATTTCTGTTTCACTTTGCGATCTTCCAAAGAGTGGAAGCTAATAACCGCAATGCGTCCTCGAACTTCAAGATTCAGTATAACACTTTCCAATAAATGATCGAGTTCCAGGAGTTCTTCGTTCACATGAATTCGGAGGGCTTGAAAAGTCCGAGTGGCCGCATGGATCCGTCCCCCTCGGTCCCCAGCCGGAACGGCGCGTTCGATGAGCGCAGCCAGAGCAAGGGTCCGGTCCGGAAGTTCCCCCCGCGCGCGGGCTTCGACCAAGGCTCTCGCGATGCGTCGTGAGTGGCGTTCCTCACCTAATTCATAAATTATATCAGACAGTTTCTTTTCAGACGCGGTGCGTATGAATTCGATCGCGCTTTCCCCTCGATCCGGATCCAGGCGCATATCCGCCGGTCCGTCGCGAAGGAAGCTAATGCCGCGGTTGGCGTCTTCGAGCTGGTCACTTGAAAATCCAAGATCAGCGAGAATTCCACCCACTGGGCGACCTTCGAGGTGAGGAGCAAGGGTCGCCGGGTCCAGGTCGCCAAAGCGGGCGTGCAGGAGTTTCAAGCGCCCATTGGCAAAGGCTTCCGAAAACCTCGTTTTGCCGCGGACAAGCGCTCCTTCGTCTTGATCAACCCCGATCACGCCGTGGTGGGGGGGGATTTCCGCAAGCAGCGCTGCCGTGTGGCCGCCGCCCCCAAACGTGCAGTCCAATATCCACCGCGGCTCCGCCTGGGCGTGAAGAGGTTCCGCGAGCGCGGCGACGATCGGATCGCGAAGAATCGGAATGTGGATCGTCGTGGGAGAATCATTCACGGTCGAGGTCTAAAATGAACGTGACCGGCCCATCGTTCAAGAGGGAAACGTTCATATGGGCTTGAAAAGTACCGGTTTGGGTCGGAATGCCTAACGAACGCGAGATTTCGACGGCTTTTTCGTAAAGAGGAAGCGCGATTTCCGGACGAGCGGCGAGGGCGAAACCGGGGCGATTCCCTTTCGACAAATCACCGTAAAGCGTGAACTGGGATACAAGCAGATGCCCCAGGCTGGGCTCCTCCAGAAGCGAACGGTTCATTTTTCCAGATTCGTCTTCAAAGATTCGAAGGCGTGCGATCTTGCCGACGATTTTTTCCGCATGCGCTTCGGTGTCTTGAGCTCCGATTCCAAGCAAAGTGAGAATTCCCGGTCCGATTTCTCCGACCACCCGGCCCTCGACCTCGACTCGCGCCCACTTTACCCTTTGGATCAACGCTTTCATCGTTAACGACGACGTCGGGAGGCGCGACGCTTTTTCCGATAGGCCACCGGATATCGATTCGACGCCGTGCCGCGGGTAACCGTTCGATCGGCGATCGAATTTTGAGCGCCGAGTTTTTCTTTGAAATAAATTTCGATGGCCCGGCGGGCGAGGTAGCTCGATTTCACGCGCCAGTATTCTTTTGAAATCACGAGCGACGCGAGGGCGATTTTATGTTCGCCCGAGGTGCCAAAACCAACGAACCAGTCGTATTTTCCTTCCGGGTCGTTTCCACTCAACGATCCCGTTTTCCCACCCACATCGACGTATCCGACGCCGCTGCGTTTGAACCCGCGGAACGAACTTCGAGACGTTCCGCTGGTGACAGTAGCGCGCATCAAGACCTTCATCTGTTCCGCTGCTTGCGGATCGATGACGACATTGGAAAGCTTGGGTTCGCCCGTGTAAACAGTTTCGCCGGTAAGGTTCGTGAGTCGCGAAACCACGTAGGGCTCCATTAACCGCCCGCCGTTCGCAATCGCCGCGGCGATCAAGGCGCCCTGGAGCGGGCTCATCGTATTCGTTCGAGTGAATCCGGATGCAGTCTCGGCGATTTCCCACGGATCCTCGGTGATTTCCGCGCGTCCTTCTTGAATCGGAAGGTCGCTTGCGAGCTTGCGGTTAAATCCGAATCGTTCGGCGTAAGATTTCAATTCGACCGGCCCGACGATGAAAACGCCCAAACGTCCAAAGACGGTATTGACCGAGCGGGCGAAGGCGTCTTTCAACGTGATCTTGGTCGTCCAACGATTCACCGTCTCTGAAAAAATATTCCGCTTGTAAAGAGTGTGGGCACGACCATTGAAAGAAAGGATCGACCCCGCGTTCATCTTCCTCTCGGAGATCGCGGCGGCCGCCGTCACCACCTTAAAAACCGATGCCGACGGAAACGTCGCCCGGATGGAGAGGTTTTGATCGACCCACGCTTGGTCGGCAGAATAGCTAATCAACGAAAGGACCCGCCCGGTAGTAGCGTCCAGCGCCACGAAAGCGCCGTAATCAGGCTTGTACTGATTGAAAATGCTCGTCATCTCTTCGGTCAGCCCGGTCTCGATTCCGTATTCTACGTTGACAGGATAGCTACGACCCTTCAGGTCGAGCGTCAAAGTTTGGGGAAGGACGTTGGTCATGCCCTTTGCGTCGAGTGCTTCCGCGATATCCTCTTTAAAAATATCCGGTATGAGCCCGAGTTTTTCGGCGACGGGGCCGATCCACGCGTCTCGCGTTTTGCTGAGACCGAAAATCGCCACGGCAATGCTCACGACGAGGGCGAAGTGTTTTTTTCGGATGGCGGGCATACGCCGAGGGCGCCGGATCATTCCGGTATTCTCACCCTTCGGAATCGCCTAGGTCAAGCGGCGCGGGCTCGGCTTCCGCCGGAGATTCGCGTTCCGAAGTTTCTTCCGTCGGAAAATCGCCGGTGGATTCCTCCGTATTCTCTTCTTCTTCGAAAACGCTTTCGTCGCTAAAAGGCGAGGATGGAGGACTTTCCAGGGCGGGCGCTTCAAACGACATTCGGGAACTGAGCGCCAAGTCTCGATCGTCCTCCGTGATGTATTGGGCTCGGGCCATCTTGCCGAGAATCGATCGGATGGTTTTGGAGGCGTAGGGCGTCAGTTGTCGGCTGCGGAACGACTGCGAATAGCGTTTTGGCGAAGGTAAGAGCATGGCGAGAAAAGCGCCCTCGCGAGGAGTGAGTTCCGATGGGTGTTTGCCGAAATAATGGCGGGAAGCCGCGCCGATTCCGTAAATTCCTTGCCCCCACTCGGCGATATTAAAATAAACCTCGAGGACTTTTCGCTTGGAGACGTTGCGATCGAGTCGTATCGCCAATACAAATTCCTTGGCCTTTCGGTAGAGGGTCTTCTCGTGAGATAAAAACACGTTCTTCACGACTTGCATGGTGATGGTACTCGCCCCACGCGAGAACTTTCGGTCGGCGATGTCTTCTTTGATGGCCTCTTTAAGTTGATTTGCGTCGAAACCTTCGTGAGAAAAGAACGCCCAATCCTCGCTGACGACCACGGCTCCCATCGCGGGCTTGGCGATCTGATTGAGTCGGACCCATCCGGGCGGGGGCGAACTCACGAGCTTGATCTTCACCGGTTGATTCGGGCCTAAGTAAAGGGTCTGTGGGTACTTCGAATTCAGCACCGCCACGTCCGGAAATTCTCGTTCAAGCAGTCGATAGGCGCCGTAGGCGAGCGCGCCACCGAGACCAAGACCGACCAGAGTTGTGGCGAGCGCGATCTTACCAAAGGAGGGTTTGAAAATGCGGCGACGAAAAAAATCGGACACGAGGTAACAACGGTAACATTGGCCGGATTGAACGCAATGCGAAAACTTCTGAGCCCCCTCGGGGAAACGCTTGTTTGCTCTGAATGCCACAGGTAAGCTTTCCCCTAACGTGGTCAAAAGAAAAAAAGCTGTAATATCATCAAAGAAGTCCGGGCTTCCCAAGCAGGCGCGCGCTCCAAAGGGCCTGGAGTCATCGAAAATTCGGGATCGTTCCCCCGATAAACAGCTGAATCTTTATCGCAATAACCCTTACATCCTTCCGACGAACAACCGGACGTATAACAATCCCAAAAAAGCCAAAATCGCTCGCGACATGCTTGAGCGATACACGGGCTCGGCTCCCTCCAAGTTTAAAAAGCAAATCATCCTGACGAACTTTGAATATTACGTCGAACGATTTCATTCGCTCTGTGGCAGCGAAAAAACCCGTGGATCGGCGATGACGGTCGTTCACAGCGATTCCGCCGACGTGACCGTCGTAAATTTTTCCATCGGTTCGCCGATGGCCGCGTTGGCGATGGAGTTGATTTCGGTGGTGGAGCCGAAAGCCGTTCTTTTTCTCGGAATGTGCGGAGGTTTACATCGCACTTTGAAAAAAGGGGATTTCATCGTCCCTACTGCCGCGATTCGGGACGAAGGCGCATCAATTCACTTCATGCCGCGCCAAGTGCCGGCCCTGCCGACGTTTAAGATCCAAAAGTTTGTGTCCGAGATCGTGGTAGAGCGGGGTCTGGACTACCGAACGGGCGTGATCCACACGATGGATTACCGGTTTTGGGAGTTCGACGAAAAATTCAAGGCGCAGCTCTACGAAGAACGTGCCTTGGGTATCGATATGGAAACGGCGACTCTTTTTGTCGCCGGCTTCGCCAGCAAGGTGCCGATCGGCGCGTTGCTCTTAGTCTCCGATCTCCCGCTAAAGCGTGGGGGAATCAAAACGAAGAAGTCCGCTTCTTCGGTATTTAAGACGTTCACGGATCTCCATCTCGAGATCGGCATCAAGGCGATGTCGGAAATCTCGGATCGAGGCGAGCATATTCGCCACTATAAGTGGTAGTCCCAGGTAGGAAGCCGACTTCATGTTGAAAAAATTTCTCGATTTCTTTTCCAATGATTTAGCCATCGATCTTGGCACCGCCAACACCCTCGTGTTCGCGAAAGACCGCGGGATCATCATCAACGAACCTTCGGTCGTCGCCATCCACCGCAACGCCCGCGGGCAAACGAGGGTCCTGGCCGTCGGAAAAGAAGCCAAGGATATGCTGGGAAGGACGCCGGGATCGATCCAGGCGATTCGCCCCCTACGCGACGGAGTGATCTCGGATTTTGAAGTCACTCAATCGATGTTGAAGTATTTCATTCAAAAAGCCTCCGAACGGCGCACTTTCATTCGTCCGCGGATCGTCATCTGTATCCCGTTTGGGATCACCCAAGTCGAGAAGCGCGCCGTGAAGGAATCAGCCCAGTCGGCTGGAGCTCGGGAAGTTTATCTGATCGAAGAACCGATGGCGGCGGCAATCGGAGCGGGACTCCCGATTCGTGAACCTTCCGGAAACATGATCGTCGACATCGGCGGCGGAACGACCGAAGTCGCCGTGATCAGCTTAGGAGGTATCGTTTATTCACGCTCGGTGCGGGTCGCCGGAGATAAGTTCGACGAGGCGATCGTTCAATACATCAAACGCAAATACTCGCTTTTGATCGGCGAGCGTACCGCCGAGCAAATCAAGCTTGCGATCGGATGCGCCTACCCGTTCGAGGAAGAAAAAACCTACGAAGTGAAAGGACGCGACCTGATTTCGGGAGCGCCGAAGACCATCGAGGTGAACTCCGAAGAAATTCGCGACGCGCTTGCCGAACCCGTTTCCGCAGTGGTTGACGCGATCAAGACGGCGCTTGAGCGCACGCCTCCGGAGTTGGCCGCCGATATTGTCGATAACGGAATTATTCTCGCGGGAGGGGGCAGCTTGCTTGCGAATCTCGACGTGCTCATCAAGGAGAAAACGGGCCTTCCCGTTGCCGTCGCAGAAGATCCGCTCACTTGCGTCGTCCGCGGCTCGGGCAAGGTGCTCGAGGATATGGACTTGCTTCGTAAAGTCACGGTGATTTAAATCGGCTCCGGTGGTGATGAACTCGGGGTTTTTTGTACCGGAATCGAAATCCGGTTCACGAAGGCATCGAAATAATCGCGCGCCATGTAATAGTAGCCGAGCTCACCCACGGCGGTGCCCCAGCTGTTTTGAACGCGGTAGCCAAGGACGTCTAAATTCACGTCGCGATAGACACCGGTAATGAGCATCGCGTGTCCTCCTGAAAACGGCGCAGTGACGACGTCGGTTTGCTGGAAACCATTCGCCGTGACGGCCATCAAACCGATTTTTCTGTCGTAGAATCGTTTCACCATCGGAGTCGCGACGTAAACCACTTGGCCACTTGCTAAAGAGGCTGCGATTTTTTCATGGAGCGTGGAAAGCGGGGCTTCGGATAGTTCGACCCCACCGGCGTAAGAGCGATTGAAAAGCCGATACGCTTTTGGATCTACGCGCGTGGGATCGGAAGGGTCCATTTTGGCTAGGGTTCGAGGGAGTTTCTGAACGAGATTCGGGTAAACCGCGAAGAGACCTAAATTCGGATCGATCCGAATTTTTTTCTTTTGTGAAGCAACCGGCTCCGGTCTGGGCTCGCTCGGCAAGTATTCGACGAGGGTCCGACTTCCCTGGTCGGGCGGGAGAATCGCTTGGGCAAAACTATGGGGGGTGTAAGAAACTCCATCGATCGTAAACCGCGAAGGAGGGGCGCCGAAATTTTTCCGGACATAGTCCCGTAGCCTGGATTTCGTTGCTTGCCCGAAGGTCCAAACGGCCTCCTCCGATGCGCGGCGCTTTTTCATCTCGGCGAGGCGAACCTGAAAAGCCGCGATCTCGGTATTCAGATAGTCCACCAATTTTTCGCCGATGCGACTTTCGGAATGGCGAAGTGGCACGCGTGGTTTCCACGCCGACTCGGGCACCAATCCGATGTTTCGGGCCATCCATTCCGATGCGACCGTCCACCCGCCTTGCTTGATCGCATGTCCCTCATGAATTCCTTCCTCAAGGCGGATCAAAATACTGATCAGCAGGTGGTAATCATCCGAAAGCGGAATCTCTTTTCCGAAACGCTTTCGGATCAAGCGTTGGTAGTCACCATGCACGGTGGAAATCCAGCAACAACCATAGGCCCCCTGACTTTTGACATCGGCATCGTCCAGAATCAGATTTTTCTCTGGAACGGAGGAATCGATAAATGCCAGACGCTTCGCAGCGCCGTTTGAACCGGGGTCGACGGCAGAGTTTAGATTGATGGAACATTCTCGGACCGGCCACGGTTCGTTCGCATTCGCCTCGGAAAGAGGCAAAAGCAATAAAGCCGTGAGGAGCACGCGGGTGGGCATCACCTTGCTTTTATCGGCCGTCGCTTGGTGATTATTAAATCGATCGGACCGTCAAATTTTTAACGGCGTTCTACGAGAGCTGATCCGTAAATTCGATCACCCTCGCAGAGGGTGACTTGGACCGAGGAAAGCTCAAGGGTAGGGTTTTCTCCCCGAAACGACCCGACCACGGTTTCTTGAAGACGGATAAAAAGGGAGGCACCAAGCGTTTCACAGGTGGGAAAAGCGCGCGCTTCGGGAGTGAGATCCGGATTCTCGTTGAGATAACATCCTGGAAGCGAGCGTAGAGAGGCGCGAGTCGCGGTTTCAAGACTCGGGAAATCCACGATGCGGCCACGCACCGGTTCGCCCGTAAACGTCAGGGTCGTCTTCCATAAGTGAGGGTGCGGGTCTTCTCGAACATCGAGCGAATGGGAGGCTTCGAAATCAAAATAAAGAATCAACTTGGTTCGAAACAAGGATTCGGGACTAGAGCTGGATGACATACGAAGCTCCTTGTCCAAGCATCTCTTCAATTTGGGTTTCCACGGAACGCACGCCGGCTTTCGCAAGCGCCGATCCTGGGAGCGCCCCGGCGATCCGCTCACAAAACAGCTTTGCGAGCGATTCGGTTGTTACCGTGTCGACGGGGAGAAGGACGACTTCGTCGGCCGGGAAAACGTACCGTTTTCCACAGATCACCGTTTCGATCTCTTGATCGCTTTTTGAAAGGATCTTGGCAAAGGGGCACCGCTCGGCAAGCAAGACCTTCTCG
Organism: uncultured Bacteriovoracaceae bacterium; assembly: GCA_964485835.1. Taxonomy (GTDB): domain Bacteria; phylum Bdellovibrionota; class UBA1018; order UBA1018; family UBA1018; genus JACMQW01. The sequence continues at coordinate 13,359 of CAZAKW010000005.1, read as the reverse complement.
TCCCATTCCGAGCAAACGACGCGCATCGCGGTTTTAATCACGGAAAAAGGAAGCATCTCTTCGATCGAAAATCGGTCGAATTCGAGTTTCACGACGGTGCGATAATTATGGCCGTGGAGGTTTTCCTTGGTGCCGTCGGAAAACACGGTCATATGGGCAGCTGAAAACTTCAGCGCCTCTTTGCGGATCTGGATTCTAAAAAAACCCTTAAAATTCGACATTTTCCTAGTCCGCTGGTAACGCACTTTGTTAGCGATTTGAAGGCTTTTTTTTGGTACGCTCCCGATCACTTCCGCTTTGAAACCTAATCCATGATGGTAACCTCCTCCGCCCCACCTCTAATCTCTTCGCTCGCCGGCCAAATCGCTTTGGTCACTGGCGGAGCTCGGGGAATCGGAGCGGCCGTCGCGAAGCTTCTCGCCGAACGCGGGGCGCAGGTATTCATCTGCAGCCGAACCCAGTCAGAAGTCGACGCCGTCGTGGAAGACATTGGACGAACCGTCGACGCGTCTGCGGTGGCCGGATGCGTGCTCGATCTAGCTCCGACGGATTCGGTCCGGACGGTCTTTGATCAGGTCGAAAGTCGATTTCGCCGCCCCCCAGACGTGTTGATCAACAACGCCGCCGTGGGTTTTGCACAGAATTT
>CAZAKW010000005.1:0-12703 GCA_964485835.1 uncultured Bacteriovoracaceae bacterium | reverse complement strand
GCCGAAGCAATGGCCAAAACGTGGGACGAAATTTTCGCGATCAACGCCCGGGCGCCGTTTCTGCTCTCGCATGAGTTCATGCGCAGAGCGGCGGCGGCCCGGAAAGAAAAACCGGAAGCGAGCGGGTCGATCGTGAATGTGGGATCGCTTGGAGGAATTCGCGGCACTCCGAAATTTCCAGGTCTCGCTCCTTATGTAGCTTCTAAGTTCGCGATTGCGGGGATGACGGAGGCTCTCGCCGTAGAGGGACGCCCGATTGGCGTTCGGGTGAATGCGGTCGCACCCGGAGCCGTTGATACGGCAATGCTTCGCAAGGCGGCCCCACACCTGAAAACAGAAACGACGCCCGCGGACGTGGCCCGTATCATTGCGTATCTTTGCGATGCGCGGGAGTCTGGAGCCCTCACGGGCGCCGTGCTCGAAATCCATTCCAATCTTGAGTAGGAATTTTCTGCGATGGCGTATGATCCTAAGGACTATTTTTACAAAAAAGCGAAGGAAGAAAACTACGCCGCTCGTTCCGTTTTCAAAATCCAGGAAATCGACAATCGACTGAAGATCTTCAAACCGGGGATGAAGGTATTAGATCTGGGCGCAGCCCCCGGGTCCTGGTCGCAGTACGCTTCGCAAAAAGTCGGGACCCACGGAAAAGTTTTGGGGATTGATATCCAACCGATCAAAATCACGTTGCCGAACGCGCTTTTTTTAGCCGAAGACATGCGGGAACTCGATCTCGGTAAGAAAATGGAAGAGCATGGCATCAAGCCGCCGTTTGATCTGGTGCTCTCCGATATGGCGCCGAAAACCACGGGTTACCGTTTGATGGATCAGATGCGTTCGCTGGAGCTGTGTCAGCTCGCGGTAGCGACCGCCGAACGGTTCTTGAAGCCAGGCGGCGGATTTGTCTGCAAACTTTTCCACAGCGACGAGTTCGAAAATTTCAGAAATTCGTTACGGGAAATTTTTGCGAAGATCGATTTGATCAAACCAAAGAGCGTACGAGACGGGTCCAAGGAAATTTTCTTCGTCGCTCGGGGCTTTCATCCGAGAGCGAAACAAGAGTGATGCACGTCTATTCAAACCTTGCCACGACCCTCGACGGAAAAATCGCGACCGTGGGCCGTGAGTTCGTTTTATTGGGCTCTGTCGCCGACCTGCGCCTTTTACGCAAACTCCGGGATTCAGCGGACGCGTTGGTTTACGGCGCGGAAGTCCTCCGTGCCTTTAGAAGACCCTGTCTACCCCTCAGTCCGAAGCGCCGACTGATCAACGCGGTACTCAGCCGAAAGCTTTCCGGAATCGACCCGAAATGGGCGTTCTTCAGCGACGAGCGGATCGAACGAATTCTTTACATCACCGAGGCGATCTCGCCGGCGACCCGCGCGAAATTCGTGGGTCGCTGCACGATTGTTCGGGTCTCCGCGCTCAACCCCGCTCTCTCCATTTTGCGGGATCTTCGCAAACGAGGCGTGAAAACCGTCGGTGTGGAGGGCGGAGGGGCGGTTATGTGGGAGTTCGTGGCCAAGGGAGCGATCGACCGGTACTACGTCACGATCACTCCACGGATCGCGGGCGGCCGAATGGCGCCGACTCTCGTAGATGGAGCGGGATTCGCTCCGAACGCGTTGATGAATTTGAAACTCGAGACGCTTAAGCGGGTCGGAGAGGAACTTTTTTTGACTTACACGCCTTTACGCTCCCGAGGCAAAAAACATCCGTTGCTCTAAAGTCCCATAAAGCGCGCGATTTTAACGAATTTCGGGCGGAGCCGGGCAACCTGGACAGGGGGCCGCGATGGCTTTTGTGTAGAACGTCCAAAGCTTGAAGACGGAGTTCCGTAGTCCCGTGGCCATCAGGGTGACCAGGGATATCGTGATCGCGATGAGCAGCACGTATTCGATGAGCGCCTGGCCTTTTTCGGTGAGTAAACCGCCGTCGGGACGGCCATCCATCTTTTGCATCTCTTCTATTTTCGGGTAGGATCGGGGCGAATGGCAAATGAAACCCAACCGCCCGAAAATCCTGGCAAAAAACCCACGGTTGCCAGCGTTCTCGTCCCGATAGCCTGCATCTTGGCGGTGACTCTGGTCGTATTGGGGTATCTTCGCGGACGAGATAACCACCGGCATGGTCCTGGGGATAGCGGTGAGATCCGCCGGCGAGTGGGCGAGAAAATCCCTGATTTGGAACTGCGATCGCTCGACGGTAAATCGACGAAACTCTCCGAATTGGGGGGAAAAGTTGTTTTATTGAACTTCTGGGCGACCTGGTGCCCGCCGTGCGTAAAAGAAATGCCTTCGCTCCAGCAGCTTTCGGACGCGTATTCGTCGCAGGGGCTTGTGGTCGTCGGTTTGAATTTGGACGATAATCCCCAGGAAGTTCTGGCGCCGTTTCTAGCGAAACACTCGATTCATTTCCAGAATTTTACGGACCCCCAAGGGGAGATCGCCAATCGTTTTGACGTTTCGGGCCTGCCCTTGACCTTCGTATTCGACGCGAATCGGACGCTGCTGCTTGAACAGATCGGTGATGAGGACTGGTTTGATTCTGCTTTCCGCGCCCAATTCGAAAAATGGTTGAAGACCGAGGAGGCCAAGTGACGCTTCCCCTGTTTTTGAATCCGCGATTAAAGTATCCCGCCGGGGCAGTGCTCGCGGGGATCGCGTTTTTGATGTACCACTTTACCAACCACTATCCGGTCTTCACCCCCCAGGAATTGCCGATCTTTGGGATCGACGCGATCATCCCGTTTATCCCCTGGACGGTTCTGATTTACGTAAGTGAGTATCTATTTTTCATCGCGATCTACATCACCTGTCGTGACATGGAGAATCTGAATAAGTATCTCTATTCGTTCTTAGCCACCCAAGGCGTGAGCTGCTTGATTTTCTTTTTTTGGCCGACGACCTTTCCTCGGCACCTTTTTCCGATTCCGGCGGACACCCACCCCTTTATCGCGGGCGTCTGGGCTTGGCTTCGTCAGGCGGACACGCCATTGAATTGCTTTCCGTCATTGCACGTCTCGACGGTTTATCTCTCGGCTTACATCTTTCTGGACGAACAGCGCGAGAAATTCCCGTTTTTCATCACCTGGGGAACGCTGATCGCGCTTTCGACTTTGCCGACCAAGCAGCATTACATCGTGGATATCGTCGCGGGATTATTCTTGAGCCTGGTCGCTTACTGGTTTTTCCACCGTAAAGCGAAATACCGCCGGGTGGAGCTTGTCCCCGCTCGCAGCCCGACGCTTGCGGACTAATTACCAGGCGAACCGGTAGTAGAGTTCTTCAAACCGCGCATAGGGAAGAACGAAAAAGTCGGCGTCTTTTCCAATCTCCAAAGAACCTTTGCTCGCGTGTAAATCGAGGGCGCGGGCGGCATTATACGTAACCGCCGAGAATAGCTCGGCACGCGTCAGACCTAAATAAAGAGCGGCGATCGTCATCACCGCTGGAAGATTCAAAGTCATCGACGTGCCCGGGTTGAAATCCGTGGAGATCGCCACGCGAGCGCCGGCTTCAATCAGTTTCCTTGCGGGAGCATGGGGAGCTTTCAAATAAAAAGCGGTGCCCGGGAGAAGGACGGCAGTCGTGTCGGAGTTCGCGAGCGCTTGGATCCCTTCATCGGAAACTTTGAGTAAGTGATCCGCGGAAAGAGCGCCGATCTCGGCCGCGAACGCGGCTGAAGAAGTGTCGACCAGTTCGTCGGCATGCACTTTCGTGCGAAGGCCGAGTTGCTTGGCGCGAGCGAGGATTATGCGTGCTTCTTCGACGGAATAATACCCTTGGTCCACGAAAACATCGCAAGCGACGGCGAGATTTTCGTTTGTGACTGCCGGCAAATGTTCGCCCAATATTTGGGCGATGTACGCGTCGCGAGAAAGGTCCTTAGGAAAATCGTGCGCTCCTAAAAATGTCGGGACGATCGTGATCTCGGGCGTGGCCGCTTGGAGTTTTCTCAGTACCCTTAAAATCTTGAGTTCGGATTCAAGCGTGAGCCCGTACCCCGATTTCGCCTCGATCGTACGGATACCGTAGCGATGGGCTTCTTCGATGCGCGCGCGCCCGAGCCGAAAAAGTTCTTCTTCGCTCGCCTCGCGAGTGGCGTGGACGGTGGTCTGGATTCCGCCGCCGGCGGCGGCAATCGATTCGTAAGTAGCGCCACCGCATCGGGCGGCGAACTCCGAGGCACGGTTTCCGGCGAATACCAGATGGGTGTGACAGTCGATCATTCCGGGCATGATCGCGTGTTTTCCGTCGAGATCGAAGATCGGGGCGGAGGCGTATTCCGTGGGAAGATCGTCGCTTTTTCCCGTCCAAAGCACTTTGTCGGCGACGACCTTCATCCCCGTTTTTCCGGTGGAAAAATCCTCGTAGGGTACGGTTTTTACGGAATAAGCCATGGCGCCGTCTTCAATGCGGCCAAGGTCTTCTTCGAGAGGTCGTCGACCGTCCTTCCGCCGAACGCCTTCGCCGGTGAGAAGTTCCGAGGCGTGGCGAAGGACGTGGACCGGGTCTTGGTCGAATTTCGCCATCATCACTTCTCCAGCATCGGAATCAGTCCCCCACGTTCCTTAAAGGAAGTGCGGCCGATTTCGATCGAAGTTTCGTAACCGGCGTCCGCGTGGCGTACGATCCCCATGCCGGGGTCGGAGTTTAAGACTCGCGAGATGCGCTTTGCGGCCGCGTCCGTGCCATCGGCTAAGATCACAATTCCCGAGTGCATCGAGTAACCGATCCCTACCCCGCCTCCGTGATGGAGCGAAACCCAAGTCGCGCCGATCACCGAGTTGATCATCGCGTTTAAAAGCGGCCAGTCGCCAACCGCATCCGATCCGTCGCGCATCGCTTCGGTTTCGCGATTCGGGCTTGCGACCGACCCGCAATCCAGGTGGTCACGGCCAATCACGATCGGGGCTCTTACTTTTCCGGTTCGCACGAGTTCGTTAAAAAGGAGACCGGCTTTTTCGCGCTGGCCGTATCCAAGCCAGCAGATTCGGGCGGGAAGACCTTGGAACTGGATGCGTTCTTGGGCCATGTCGAGCCAACGATGGAGTCCGCGATCTTCGGGAAAAAGTTCCGCTAAGGCACGGTCCGTGACCCGGATATCTTCGGCGTCGCCCGAGAGCGCCACCCAGCGAAACGGCCCTCGGCCCTCGCAAAACTGCGGACGAATATAAGCCGGAACGAAACCCGGAAAATCAAACGCGTTCTTTACTCCGGCTTTCACGGCCTGCGCGCGGATATTATTGCCGTAATCGAAAACATGCGCCCCGCGGGCTTTAAACTCTAGCATTGCTTGGACGTGGCGACCCATCGAGGCGATCGATTTCCGTTTGTAACTCTCTGGATCGGATTTGCGAAGGGAGAGCGCTTCGGTAAGCGGCATTCCGTGCGGGACATATCCCGTTAACTCGTCGTGGGCAGAGGTTTGGTCGGTGACCAAATCGGGTTTGAAGCCGCGCTCTAAAAGCTCCCAAAGGAGCTCGGCCGCGTTTCCGATCACCCCGATGGAGACCGCACGTTTCTCGCGCTTCGCTTTTTCCACGCGCGCGAGCGCATCGTCAAGCGACGTCGCAAGTTCGTCGAGGTACTTCGTTTCGAGCCTCTTTTTCGCGCGTTCCGGGTCCACTTCGATATTCAAAGAGACGAGGCCCGCAAACGTCGCGGCGAGCGGCTGGGCTCCGCCCATCCCGCCCAATCCTGCGGTCAGTAGAACCCGACCCGCAAGGTCGCCCTCGAAATGCTGGCGGCCCGCTTCGGCAAACGTTTCGTAAGTCCCTTGGACGATGCCTTGCGTACCGATGTAGATCCACGATCCGGCGGTCATCTGCCCGTACATCATCAGTCCCTGCGCCTCGAGTTCCCTGAATTTATCGCCGGTTGCCCAGTGGGGAACGATCCACGAATTCGCGATCAATACGCGAGGGGCGTCGGCATGGGACGGGAATACGGCCACGGGTTTCCCGGATTGGACAAGCAAGGTCTGATCGCCCCGCAGAGTTTGAAGCGTTTTCACGATCGCATCGAAACAATCCCAGTTTCGGGCCGCTTTTCCATTTCCGCCGTAAACGACGAGTTCATCCGGATTTTCGGCGACCTCCGGGTCGAGATTGTTCATCAACATCCGAAGCGCGGCCTCTTGTTCCCAGCCCAAACAAGTAAGGGTGGTGCCTCGAGCGGCACGGACAGGGCGGGGGTTTGCCATGGTAATTGCTCCTTCTGCGAAACTTGGGTTTAAATCTCGGCATCGATCTCGCGGTGAATCAGCATCGATTCAATCGCGTTCATATCCAGATAAAACGTACGGTCGCGAACGATCGGTTTTACGCGCTTACGTACGGCGCGGATCGTCGCTTCGATCTTTGGCGAGGACTTAAGCGGGCGGTGGAAATCGAGCCCGGTGGTCGCGGCGAGCATTTCCATGGCCAAGACGCGGCGAACGTTTTGCACGATCATCGTCGCTTTGCGCGCGGCCCAAGCTCCCATCGATACGTGATCTTCCTTATCGGCCGAGGTTGGAATCGAATCGACCGAGGCGGGATGGGCCAGCGTCTTATTCTCCGAAACGATGCTCGCGGCCGCAACTTGCACGATCATAAACCCGCTGTTAACGCCACTTTCTTGGACAAGAAATGCGGGTAGCCCCGAAAGCGCGGGATTGATCAGTTTTTCAATTCTTTGTTCGGAGATGCTTCCCAGTTCCGCAACCGCGATCGAAAGCGTGTCCATGGCGATGGCGACGATCTGCCCGTGAAAGTTTCCGCCCGAAAGAATTTTCCCGGTCTTCGGAAAAACGAGGGGATTGTCCGTGACGGAGTTCACCTCGCGCTCAAGTACTTCACGCACGAAGCGGAGCGTATCGCGGGTGGCGCCGTGGACTTGGGGCATGCAGCGCAAACTATAAGGGTCTTGGACTTTTCCGCAGTCTTCGTGGCTGGAAGCGATCGCGGAAGGTTTTCCTTTGGGAGCAAGAATTTCCCGAAGGCGTTTCGCGACGAGCGCTTGCCCCGGATGTGGGCGCACCGACTGGATTTCGGGCTCAAACGCCGCCGTGGTCCCCTTGAGCGCCTCGACCGAAATCGCGCCGGTGAGGTCGGCGACGTCACAAAGATATTCGGCGTCTAAGAGCGCAAGCGTTCCGAGCGCCGTCATGAACTGGGTGCCGTTAATCAAGGCAAGCCCTTCCTTCGGCCCAAGCCGTAGCGGACGGATTCCCGCGGCTTTCAGCGCTTTGGCGCCGGCCATGAGTTTTCCGCGGTAGTAGGCGCGTCCTTCGCCGATCAAGACTAAAGACAGGTGCGATAGTGGCGCGAGATCACCACTTGCGCCCACGGAGCCTTGGCAGGGGATCCAAGGGGTAATGCCCGCATTGAGGATTTTCACGCATTGCTCGACGAGCGCGACCCGAACTCCGCTGTGGCCGATCGAAAGATTCGCCGCGCGCAAAAATAACATCGCCCGTGACTGCTCGATTGAAATCGGATCGCCGGTTCCTACCGAGTGGGAACGGAGAAGATTGGTTTGAAGTACTTCGAGATCGCCATCGGGGATTCGAACATTCGAAAGCAGTCCAAAGCCAGTATTCACGCCGTAGATGGTTTCGCCCTTTGCCGCGCGACTTTTTAAATAGCGATAGGACTTTTCAATCTTCGTCTTCGCGGCGGTCGTGAGCACGACTCTCCGCTCGGCGCGCGCGATCTCGTGGATGGCTTCTAAAGTGATCGCGTCTTTTCCGATCCGGAACGTCGCCATTGTCAGTTCCCCGCCTCGATCGCCGCCGCCAGGGCTTGAAACGCCTTCAACCGATTTTTAGCATCGAAAATCGCGGACCCCGCGACAAAACAATCGGCCCCCGCTTCGCGGACCGCGGTAGCGGTTTCGGCGGAGATGCCCCCGTCGACTTGAATCACGTAAGCGTGCTCCCGGCGTAACTCCGTCAGCTGGGCGATTTTTCTCAGGCTGGAGCGGATGAATTTTTGGCCGCCGAACCCTGGATTTACGCTCATCACCAGCACGAGATCGACCAAGGGCAAGATTTCTTCGATCATCGCTACGGGCGTGGCCGGATTGATCGAGACCCCGGCTTTGCATCCGCTTTCGCGAATCCGGTTCAAAAGCCGGTCCAGGTGCGCGCTCGCTTCGGCATGTACGGTAATGCAGTCCGCGCCGGCTTCGGCGAACGGAGTGATCCACTCTTCGGGCCGGGTGACCATCAAATGGCAATCGATGAAGCTTTTCGTGCGTTTGCGCAGGGATTTCACGACGACGGGACCGATCGTAAGATTCGGGACGAAATGCCCGTCCATCACGTCGACATGCAACCACTCCGCCCCGGCGTTCTCGACGGCTTTTATCTCCGCTCCTAAGGCGGCGAAGTCGGCCGAGAGAATGGAAGGCGCGATTATGCCCGACTCGAATGCTTTCATCCAAAGACCTGGTTTCATGCCGCCTAGCGTACCTGAAGTGGCAGCGTGATTCCACGACCGCGTAACCCGTTGAGAAACGCGTTCGCATCGATCTCTTTTTTTCCGTCGGGTTGGAGGCGGTGGATCTCTAGCCCGCCCTGTGCGGTTCCTAAGACAAGCATTCCCGCCTTTTCGGATAAAACGCCAATCGGGCAGGAAAGATCCGCCCTCGGCGTCGTTTGACGCACCTTGATCCGTTCGGCTTTTCCAGAAACATCCACCGTAAAGCTGGTCCCGGGCCAAGGATTGAGGGCCCGAACCCGACGATCTAGCGTTTCCGCGTCTAAAGACGGGTCCAGCCGCTCCATCTCTTTAGTGAGTTTGTGAGCAATCGTCACGCCGGCAGGATCTTGAGGGCGCCCCTTTAACTCCCCGCTCGCGAGTCCTCGAAGCGTCGACAGGATCAGGTCTCCCCCCATCGATGCTAAACGGTCGTGGAGTTCGCCCACGGTTTCGCGCTCTCCGATTGGCGTTTCAACTTGTTCGTAGATATCGCCCGCGTCGAGGTCGCGCACCATGCGCATCGTGGTCACGCCCGTGATCGCGTCTCCCGCGAGCATCGCGTGATGGATCGGCGCGGCTCCGCGCCAACGCGGCAAGAGCGAGGAATGGATGTTTACGCACGCGAGGCGGGGAAGATCCAAAACGTTTTGTCGCAAGATCTGGCCGTAGGCCACCACCACCAGCGCGTCCGGAGCGAAGGCGGCGAGTTTTTCGTATTCCCCGGGAAGCGTGAGTTTTTCGGGTTGAAGCACGGGGAGCCCTAATTTTAAGGCGGCCTCTTTCACGGGAGAAAAACGCACCTCAAGCCCGCGCCCCACCGGTCGGTCCGGCTGGGTGTAAACGGCGACGACGTCGTGTTCACGATACAGGTTTTCAAGCGCCGGGAGCGAAAACGTGGGCGTACCCATGAACACGATTCGCAGTCGCCGCATCCTTAAAATTCCCGGCTCCAAGCCTGTTCGCGTTCGGCGCGTTCTTTCCGTAGTTTTTTCTGGGCCATCTCTTTTTTCAACGGGCTGAGGCGATCAATAAAAAGTTTGCCGTCCAGGTGATCGATTTCATGCTGGATGGCGACGGCGAAAAGTTCGTCGGCATCGAGGGTCTGTTCAAGTCCGTCGAGGTCTTGGTATTTGAGGCTGAGTTTTTTTGCGCGCGGAACTTCGGCCGTGTACTCGGGGACCGACAGGCAGCCTTCGGAAATCGCCGTTTTCCCTTCCGTGCGAACGATCACCGGATTGATCAGCACGATCGGCTTTCGCCTCCAGACGAGGCTTCGTCCGAACACTTCGGCGTCTTTCGGAGCGTCGGAGGGAATCAAAAGCTCGTCTTCAAGTTCCTCGTAATCGTATTCGACGTCGAGCACGAGGATGCGCTCGAGAATCCCGACTTGATTCGCTGCCAGTCCGATTCCGGGGGCGTCGTACATCGTCTCGAGCATATCGTCGGCTAATTTACGATGCGCCTTCTCGACCCGGGCGATGGGTTTTGCCTTCTGGGTGAGAACAACGTCGGGAAAAGTGTAGATCTTTAGCTTGGCCATAAATTTAATGAGAAATTACTTTTCTTGCCGACTGACGAGAACCAACGCAAATACCGTAAAAATGAGAGTGGGTGCCCAGGCAGCAACCACTGGAGGCAGTGCGCCATTTGTTCCCAGGGATAGTCCGATCGAGTAGAAAAGCCAATAAAAAAACGTGATTCCCAGGCAAATCCCCAGGTCCTTCGCGAGTCCGCCTTCTCGCCGTCCGCGTACCGAAAACGGAACCCCCAAGATGCACATCACGATGGGGATGAAGCTGAGGCTAAACCTGGAGTGGAACTTCACCTCGTAAGATTTTACGTCCAAACCCGCGTTTTGGTTACGTTCGATATAAGTCGAAAGTTCCTGCAGCGAGAGGCCGTCGACTTCTTTTTCGATTTCTTGAAAATCTTTGGGGGTTTCCGGAATCGTCAACCGAAGCTCGTTGAACTTTTGATTGATCGGAAACGGATCGTCGGCAAGGAATTGGGTGACAGTTCCTTGGAGCAGTTTCCATCCCTGGGGAGTATAACGGGCCGTTTCCGATTCCACGGTTTGAACAAGATCGAAATTCTCGTCAAACGAGTAAACCGTCATCCCGAGAATCTGCTGCGTTTTTAGATCGAAAGCTTTGAGGTTGTAGATGAGATTTTTCGAGCGATACCAGATTTTGTTTTGTTTCACGTCGAGATAGAAGTCGGTCCGCTGCTTCATGTCCCGCCAGTAAAAATTGGTTCGCCGTTTGTAGAGGAAAGGAAGCACACGATCCTGGAGAAAAAGCGTTCCGGCCGAAAAGGCCATCACGAAGACGAGAAGCAACAGCATCAAACGATTCAAACCGATGCCGATGGAGAAGATCGCCGTGAGTTCGTTGGTTCGATTTAAGCCGGATAGCGTCAAAACTGTGCCGATCAGCATCGACGGTGGGACCATCTGCACGAAAATGGCAGGCATCTGGTAGGCGTTGAAGATTAAGACCTGCCGAGTCGGAAAATCACTATCGATCATCATCGAGGTGATTTGCTGGAATAAATAGATCGCCGTCAGCCCAAAGGCCGCAACCGCCAGGTTCTTTAGGAATAGCGCAATGATATAGCGATCCAGCGTCTTCATGTCTCTTCCCTGGGGGTCCTATCTTCGCTATTGTAGGCGAATCATGACCGACCCGAAAGAGACTGTTGCCCACGCGAGTGGGAATTCCAATTCCCCGAACGCGAAGCTGCGATATTTTTTAGAGCAGGTTTGGCAGCTGGCGATCGCACTTTTGATCGTTTTCGCCATCCGCTCTTCGATCGTGGAACCCTTCAAAATCCCCTCCGGGTCGATGATCCCGACGCTTTACGTGGGCGATTTTATTTTTGTGAATAAGTTTGCCTACGGCTTGAAAGTGCCGTTTTCCGATTATTTCGGAAAACCCATACAGATCATCGATCGCGCCCCTCCTCGGCGCGGGGATATCATCGTTTTCTTGTATCCCCGTGAACCCGAAACCCACTACATCAAGCGCGTGGTCGGCGTTCCCGGCGATATTGTCGAGGTTCGGAATAAAGTCGTCTACCTGAACGGAAAAGCGGTCGAGCAGACGGAAGTCGCCTCGGACCAACGCGTGGCCTTGCTTCAAGACATCGGCGATCCTCGTTACGGCGAGTCCCATATGCGCCTTTTCACGGAAAAATTTCCGGAGGAAGACGCCCATTTGGTTTTGGTCGATACCCATAATGAGTACACGACGAATTTCGATCCCGCCAAAATTCCCGACGGGCATTTGTTCGTGATGGGCGACAATCGGGACTTCTCCAACGATAGCCGCTTCTGGGGATTGGTTCCGTTCGAAAACGTTTCGGGCCGAGCGGAAGTCATCTGGCTTTCGATGTGGTTTGATACGCAAGATGGGGAAAAAAATTCCTTTAAACCGAGTCGGATCGGCACGATCTTACGGTGAGCTCCGCCGGTTCGATGCGCCGAACTCTTTTCGAGCACGCCGTATCGATTTTAGCGGCCCTCTTTCTGGTTTTCTTCGTCCGTTCAACGGTCTACGAATCGTATAAAATCCCCTCCGGTTCGATGGTTCCGACGATCCTGATCGGGGACCACGTATTCGTAAGCAAGTTTGCTTACCAAGTTAATTTGCCCTTCTCCGAGTATTTCGGCGATCCCATCGCCCTTTACTCGCGGGGCCTGCCGGAGCGAGGGGATATCATCGTTTTTGAAAGCCCCCGCAACCCGAGCGTCCACTACATTAAACGTGTTGTCGGACTTCCGGGCGAAGTGATTCGTCTGCAGAACCGCGTCCTCAGCATCGACGGCAAGGCGATTCCCACGCAGGGGCCGTCGGTCGAAGACGAAACGCGAATCACCCGAATGCTGGAAGCGGCGCGAGTCGACGAAAGCGGGATCGAGCTTATGCGGGAAGATCTCGGCGAAGTTCCCCACTGGATTGCGCTTGATCGACGAAATTTCGTTTCCGAGAACTTCGGCCCGTATACCGTCCCGGAAGGAAAACTTTTCGTGATGGGCGACAATCGGGATTTCTCCGACGATAGTCGCTTTTTAGGCCCAATCGAAGTTTCCGCGGTCCGGGGGCGTGCGAGCTGGATTTGGCTTTCGATCTGGTTGCAGTTCGGACCTCTCGATCTGGATTTTCGGCCGTCGCGGACGGGCCGGTCCCTCTATTCCCTTTAGAGGCGTTTCGCCAGGGCGTCGAGCACTCTTCC
>CAZAKW010000004.1:0-27703 GCA_964485835.1 uncultured Bacteriovoracaceae bacterium | reverse complement strand
ACCCAGGGCCTTGATCCGACAGTTCGTACCATCACCATTGCAAGCGGCGCCGAAGGTGTCGGTAACTTTCCCCTGATCGTACGCGAGCTCTCCGAAAAGATTGAAGGTAAACTGCAAATCGTCGCGATTTGCGCGAAAAATAAAGACAATTTTGATGCGTTACAAGCCCTCGCACCGAAGCTTCGCGAGGGAACAAAACTCGTGACGAAAGGATACGTCGAGAACAAAGAACTACTCTCGTACATCAAGTCATCCGACCTCTACATCACCAAAGGAGGAGGCCTTTCGCCGACAGAAGCGTTCGCGATCGGCAAGCCAACGGTGATCATGGACATTTACGGAGGGCACGAATCCGAGAACGCCCTCCTGTTCGAACGACTTGGCCTCGCCGAAATCAATCGCGATCCAAACAAGATCGGCACCCAATCCGCCCAGTATCTCGCCAATCGGGAAAAACTCGAAAGAACGATAGAAGCACAGGCCGCCTTTAGAGACTCCCTAAGCACCGAGGCAATCGTCGATTTTACTTTAGACCCTAACATTCGTCCGATGCTGTCGCCCATCCACTTCGGAATGGAGGATGGAACTCCCGCGCGACTGACGAAGGAGGTTCTCGAAAAGTTAAATCTAGCGGTACCTAGCCAAATCGAGATTCTTTTTTCTTCAAGCGTTTCGCCCGACGAAAAATTTAAAAGCAAAGACGCCAATCCTTTCGGCCACATCGCCATTCGGATTGAAGACCGGGTCTATACCGCCAATCAGAATGCCAGCCGCAACCAGGATCTGCTCGTAGGGCAGTCTTTGCACGACTATCTCTATTCGGTGAAAAGTCCTTCGCCGGGGGCCGAAATTGGAAGTCATTACGGACTAGCCTACTCGCGTGACACGTTCGGCATCCGAATCGGAAATCTCGACCCGGCTAAACTTCGAGCAATCGAAGCGGAAATTGAGACGATCCAATCCGATTGGAAAGCGTCTCGAATTTCGTACGATCCAGTCTGTAATAATTGTGCTGACCTCACCCAGAGGATCTACGCCGCGACTGGAAAGGTCGCGAAACCCGGTCGATTCACGGTTTCCCTCCCCCGAACGACATTTACCCGCATTCTCGCATCCGCAGATGCTGACCCGACGATTACGACGGAGCTGGTTTCGTATTCGAAAGTCGCCGGCGCGAAAAATTATTACCAGTATTCACGATTCCCGGTCACTCTTTACGAACCTCTCGATCTGATTCGGCGCAAAGCCGGGCTGACGCGTTCGAGTAAGATACCGGAAGAACTCGTTCAACGTATTGACTACCGAATCGCGAGTTACGCCGCGGATCCCGCGGTTTATCTGGAAAAGGTAAACCCAGCGAAGCCCGAGCGCAGAGCCTCGCTGGATAATGACAGTCCCGACATCGCGAGACGCCTCGACGAACTTCGCCAGAACGAAAATGACCTCGCCCTAATGCGCGCCCGCCTCAATGCGGAATTTTCATCCGACGCCATCCACGTGCAAATCCAACAGGCGATGAAAAAACTGCCCCCAAAGGACTTCCATCTGCAGTTAGCGGAAAAAACCGGCCCTCCCACCGCGGAGATTTCCAAACTTATGGAACTCAGGGCGCGTATCGACGAATTCGAAACCGCCTACGATCGGTACAATCGGAAGAAACTTCTGTGGCTTGTCGACTACTACTACCAAAACTCCCAGATTCTAGCGGGCGAATTTATGCCGCTCCTGCCGCCGACCGAACGAAATAACCTCGTCGCTTCGCTTGAAGCCCTCAAGAAAAAACACGCGAACTATCAATCCAACGAGCACCTTTATAATCAACCCAAAGACGTCCGGAGGATCGACGCTTTCAGAGACTTCATGGACCAGCAACAGGCCCTCTTTGATCGATTGAGTCGGGTCGCCAGGTACGATCAACCATCGGGCAGCCGCAAATTGATCGAGAAATTTACTTCACTTTCCGCCAAATGGCGGTCGTTTCGAACATTGGCACCCGTGCTTGGAAAGGCACTCCCTCTTCTTTACGACTTGAAAACGAAGTCCGTGACACCGGCGAATCAAACCCCGGTCGTGCAATCGATCAACGGAGCATTCAAAAAGTTAGGTGATCAACTCGGATTCAAAGTGTCAGTCTTCGGCCGAGAGAATATTCCCGAATCGAGAAACTTGAAGACTTTGAACTTTTACGTGCTTCAGCACTCTCACCCTCAGATCGACAATATCGTGTTGGCTAACCTAGGACTTGAACCATACGCCATTTATGGCGCGGCAGACACTTTCGCGCCGAAACCGATTGCCGACATGATGGATATCAACGACCACTTTATTGTTGTTGGCCGCGGGTCAGATCGTCCGATCGAAAAAACCGTGGAATTACTAAAAAAAGGAAAAGTTCGAAATTTCGTTATTTACCCCGAAGGCAGCGTTTCCGTTGGCATGTACGATATGCGGGCGCCGCGCGAAAAGTTCGTCAGTGGTTTACTCCGTCGATTGAAAATCGAGGGCTACGAAATGAATCTTATCCCGATCTCAATGCCAAAAAATTTCCGTCTCAATAACAACTGGATGTTTCCCGGCGATAAGGAACTTCTCAACGTGGAGGCACGGATCGGAAAAACGCTCGACCCGGATATCGTCGACTTCTTGGTCGGCTCCGATAACGAACATCTCCTCACTCAGATCATCCGAGCGAACTACTTTGAAAACCTCGAAAGGCACTCAGGTCGGCCCTTCCTGGGCATGCCCACTATCGACGATCTGATCCGGGCAATCGATGCTCAGTCAGGCATCGACAACTGCAAAGGGTTGCTCATTCCAAAGAAAACTTAAAGCCCCTTAAAACCTTCAAGTATCGCCTCGCCGCCGCCTCCCCCATGAAGGCTGAAACACGACTCGTAAGTATTCTCCTCAAATTCGTCAGGAGTCGTGAAATAGGCATGATAGTCATTCGTCAGAGAGTAGATCCACACGTCGTCCCAGCCTTTTTTCTTCCCGATTTCCGCCAATTGAGATCCAAGACGGCTGGTCGGCTCACCCGGCCATGTCAGGATCGACAAACTTCCAAGTTGAATCCTCCAAATTTTCACCTGATTGGAAATCCAGGCGCGAAGCGGAACCCTCGCCCTGCTTCCAATTCCAAAAATTTGAGTCAAAGCATCCGCGGAAAACCCTACTTCTTCCGGAGCAGAAAAATCTGTGCATTTCTTGATCGACAACGTGGCGGGCGGGAGTTCGACTCGAACGCTGGATACGGACCATTTAGGTTCGATCTTCTCCGCCATTTCAATCCGTGAACCGACTTGACGAGCGAACTCGCTTCCGATCCGTTGGACACCCGCCGGCCCCGATTCATTTGGGGCGACGTCGCCCTCCGCGGCATTCACGAACAGCGCCGCCGGGATATCCAAAAGCTGTTCGATCTCCGATTCAATCGCCCCGGGAACATCCGCAGAGAAGTGAAGGTTATCAGGGCCATGGGCAGTGCCGTGAATCGCGAAATTTACAATTGCGCCCACCCATCGTTGCGAGGCGGCCGGAGTCGATTTGACGCCTCGTTCCCGCACCAACAGAAGGCGTGCCGTCGGATCGACCATTGCGCCTAGCTGTCTTCGATTTTTTTGCAAACCCTGAGTAGCCACGACAAGCTTTAGAAGGTCGGCGGGGACGGCAAGGCGCTCGGCAGTTCTGACCGCACTCTCAATGGAGCCCAAAACACTTTCGTAGAACGACGGTCGAAACCAATCCATCGCAGCGACCTGCCAAAAAAAATTCGAACTTAAATTTCCAGGACCGCTATGCGTATGCGTTGCGGAAATAAAAATCCCGTCTTCGTCGTAGCCGGCCTCCTTAAGGCGCGCATAAACACTACGGTAGAAGTCGTGCGTAATGCCAACTGAGTCTACGCTAATCCAAGCGAGTTTCTTCTCCCCTTGGAGGAACACGGCAGCCTTTATCCGAACCGAACCGAGCGCTTCCTTTCCAGCTTGAAAGAGGCGCAAATCGAAACGAAATAGGTTTCGCCAGCTAAAGGGGTTCTGCCTGCGATCCCCATGCCCATACCCACCGATCGATGTCGTTTCGCCCGTTTCAATTGCGACTGTGGCGAAGCCCGACCGAAAGTCGTGCCCGTCTGCCGAGGCCGTCGGAGAAACAAGAAGCATCACGACGAAACAATAGCGCCGAATTACGCGAAGGGTAAGGATCATCCCGATCACCTTTTTGGAAGACAAGTCTGCTTTCTGGGTTGAAGCGAAGGCCGAATGCAATTAGCGTGTCTCTGCATGCGGATTTTCTCCTATCTCCACCGTCTCCTCACTCCGCTCCAAGTGCAAGCCCCTCGCCGTGTCTGGCGGCGTCTTTTAACTTTAGCTAGTCTCCCCATCGTGCTCGCCTTTTTTTTACCTAGCGCCCACGCATTCAACAGCATGAGTCATGCTCAAATATTGAAGACCTCATGGAACTGGATTTCTTCAAATGCTCAAGAGTTTCCCTATGCGTCCAAATGGATTGCATCAAAAGACGTCCAGATGCTCCTCATTCGTGCAAATGTTGATGCCGATTTTCTTCCAAATCTTTGGCTAGGAAGCAATCTGTTTTCCGAAACCTTTTCCGCTTCGACATTCGGTGTCCTCAATCCATTTAGCACGCTTCTCCACCACGTAAACGCCGATACGCCCGGAAAACTTTGGGAATACGATGGCTATAGCTTTCAGTCGTCGAGTCGGCGAGGGCGTGATTTATTCGCCGCCGCTCCGACAACTTACTTAGACGTTGAACGCTCCTCTCCCTTCGGCGGTATCTCGAGCCTGAACGGAATGTATGCAAGTGAACTCGGCGTCTACCGTGAAGGATTCCGAGGCGTGGAACAAGATTGGCGACGTCTTTACGGGGGGCGGCGTTCGCTTTCCGAGGTCACTTTTCCACCCGCCTACGTACCGGCTCAGCTCGCATGGAATAGATTGCTGACGTCTCCTCGCTCGGAAATTCCATTATTTGCCGTGTGGCACGACTCCATTCCGAGCATAGGTTTAAACGGAGTCTCGGTACTCGAACGTCGATACTGGCGGAGCGAGATTCCCGGTTTTCCGCGCGACCTGGAACTTCTCGGTTTGGCGCTTCATCTTGCTCAGGACATGGCGGTCCCTCAGCATGCCCGAGCGACGGCTGACTACTGTCACGTTGAATTCGAGGAATTGATCGATTCTCTCGCTTGCGAAGGGACCGGCTTCCCGAACACGGACCTCAAAGCGCAGAAAGAATTTGTAGACGGCACCTACGACTTGGAACGCAAACTTCCAAATTGCCAGAGCTTGGTCGACCGAACGCAAATTCGTGAGAAATACGATCAACTTCCATACTTGAAAACCGGACATCGACTCACTGCGGGCGAGCTTACCCTACAAGCCGCGTTGGATTCTTCACGGTGGAAATTCGGCAAAAGATGGTTAGGCCCTTATTGGAGTCGACTTCCTTCCGGCGCGCTATTCGAAGCCAAAAGTTGCAAAGAACTTTTTGAAAGACACGAGATTCGCCTTGCCGCTAAGGAAAGATACTCTCTAGCCGTAGCTATTTCGGCCCGCCTACTGGAAAATGCCGCACGCGAATACGAAATTGCCCATCGCAAAGTCGGATCGATCCGCACTCTCATTTCCGTGCCTCAAACCCGAGAGCCTTGACGCGAAAACTCTCCGCGAATTTCCCCCTCCCCCGTTTTCCTTGTTTGCGGAGCCAGCGCCGCCGAATTTTCTCACCGAAGTGGAGTAGAAAAGGTGGCCATGCAGTCCATGAATATTGCGATTCATGGTGTCGGATCAAACGATCCACCCTTGCGCAGTCATGTTCGTCGAGCATTTCGAAGTGATCCGCCACTTTGGAATGGTAATAGAGTAGACGCGCGCCTTTGGCATACCCCCTCTGCACGAGCCACTCCTGCATTCCCGAGCCACAACGGAGATGGTCGGGATGTAAAAAGAGGGACTTTTCCGGTTCGGCCTCCGGCAAGTAAATTTCCGAATAGGAAGGCGTGCCTGATTCCGTATGGTTCTGATCGAGCAAAGGAAACTGCGCCTCCTCTACATGGAGGCTTCCGTCAGGGAAAAAAAATTCACGGATCCGGATATTGGGGAACGATGCAAGTCCGGCCCGAAGTTCAGCCGAACGTTTCTTGAGCAGTGAATTTCGAAACCGACCTAAAAACGAAAGTATCCCGCCCCGTTCGCCACCGCTCATGCACCAAAGATCGACTAAAACTCCCGACTCCAGTGTTTTAAGCAACGTTCCACCCATAAAGTAGACGGCGTCGTCAGGATGGGGCGCCACCACAAGAACCCTACGATTCACAAAATCGGGGTTACTCACCCGCCCTCCCCACAATCTGGCAAGGCGTGGTGGGCTGCAATAATCTTACGGTACGTTTCAAATGAGGGGCGCTTACGCCGGTTTCGGGTCGCGTAATCAATCTCGACAAGACCGAAGCGGGGGCGTTCACCGTGGGCCCACTCAAAATTATCCGTGAGGGACCAGTAGAAATAGGCTTCCACCGGAATTCCTTCGTTACGGGCGAGAAGCATCGAATCAACATGATCTTTCAGAAACTGCTCGCGGAGGGCGTCGCTTTGGTCTGCGATCCCATTTTCCGTCACGGCGACCGGCACCCCGTAGAGACGATGGGTTGCCTTCAAGACATCAAAAAGTCCGCGTGGATAACTCTCCCATCCCAGGTCGCTTTTCGTTCCTTCGGCTCCTTCCTCGGCAAGAATAAACGGAGCTTTCGTCGTTCCGCTGACTAGGGTTCGCCCGTAATAATTGATACCCAGAAAATCAAGGCTTCGCCAATTCCCTGCCATTCGGATGCGCCGCCGATGAAAGCGGGTGCCGGGAAGCCAAGTCCGAATTTTCCCCGAGGCGGCCGCATCGATAATCTGTCGGTTGAATACCCAATTTGTAAGTCGGCAGGCCACCCGATCAACGAACCGCGCGCTCTTCGGCTGAAAGGCCCGCCAATGGGTTGCGATACCAAATCGAAGGCGTGCGTTTTCCTCCGCCGAATGGAGAGCGCGGATTTGATTGATCGCCGTTAAATGGGCCGCCGCAAGATGAAAAGAAGCCAACGCCGCATCTTTAAAAGCATTGGTTTTTCCTGGAGGCCACTCTCCCTCCAAAAACCCTGAACGAACCAGCACGTTCGGTTCGTTAAATGTCATCCAATTCCGCACTAATCCATTTTTGGAAAGTTCCTTCACCGTATACGCCGCGAAGGCTGCGAACCACTTCGGAAATTCCTTGGAAAGGACCCCCCCTTGCTCCGCGACCCAAGCGGGCAAAACGAAGTGATGGAGAGTCACCCACGGCTCAAGCCCACGATCGCGCATCGCTCTGAGAATTTCACGGTAATGCCCCAGTGCGCTTTCCGAGAATTTTCCCGGGGTCGGTTGAATTCGTTCCCATGCTAAAGAGATGCGGAATGTATCTGCGCCCAGCTCCCGGGCAAGATCGAAGTCTTCGGAATAGCGCATCCAGAACTCGGTAGCGAGGTCGGCATTGGTCCCGTCTAAAATGCGCCCGGGTGTGTGCGTCCAGTGCGTCCAATCCGAAGGCTCTGGAAATCCTTCAACTTGAAATGCAGAATTTGCGACACCCCATGAAACTCTCGCCTTAGACTCCATAGGGATGAGCTTAATCTCCTCCATGCAGGAGGTCTACCTACGGATCCCAAGCTCCTTCATCTTCAATTGAAGCCCCTTACGAGAGAGACCTAAGGCCGCCGCCGCACGCGTTACGTTACCCTCCATATCTGCGAGCGCGCGTTCAATCAGCCCGCGCTCCGCCGCCTGGGTTTGACGCCGTACGATCTCTTTAAAGCCCAACGACCCGCCGGCGGGATCGGTCACGACCGGGCTCGATTCGATCTCCAAAAGAATCTCTTCCGGTAAATCGCGCAGGGAAAGCGTGTCGGAATCGGCCATCAAGACCATCCGCTCCACCGCGTTTTCAAGTTGGCGAATATTCCCCGGCCACCGGTAGTCCCGTAGCCCTGTTCGAAGTCGCGGATCGATTTTAGGCGCCGATGCTCCAAATCGATCCGGCGCCTGCTTCGCAAAGCGTGCCAAAAGCAGGTCGACCAGCGTGTCCAGATCTTCACGGCGCTCGCGTAGGGCCGGAATGTAAACCGGCAATGCATTCAATCGAAGGTAAAGATCCTCCCGGAATCGTCCCGCCGAAACTTCTGCGCGCAGGTCTTTCGTACTCGCGGCAAGGATCCGAACATTGCAGCGAATCGTCGACAAGCCGCCGACGCGTTCGAACGCCTGCTCTTCCATCGCGCGAAGAAGTTTTGCTTGGACCTCCAGCGGAATCTCGGAGATCTCGTCCAAGAAAATCGTCCCTTCGTGTGCAAGCTCAAAACGACCGAGTTTAGACGCGACCGCGCCGCTAAAGGCTCCCCGCTCGTATCCGAAAAGTTCGTTTTCCACGAGCGCGGGCGGGATAACCGCGCAGTTTACGCGCATGATCTCACGACCCGCGCGACGCGAACGACGGTGGATCTCAAATGCGACGAAATCCTTCCCCGTCCCGCTCTCCCCGCTCAACAGAACTGGCGAATCTGTCGCCGCGACTCGTTCGATCGCTCGCCTCAGTTCTACGACTCGCACGCTTTCGCCGGCCAGCGGGGCTTCTTCGCGAAATTTTGGCCCCGGCGCCACCTCGGGGACGCCCGGCTCGGCGGATGGTTCCTTAAGGCGCTCGCGACGCGTTCGACAAGCCTTTCCGATCACCTCAAGCAGATCCGATTGATCAAACGGCTTGGTGATAAAATCAAAAGCCCCTCGCTTTAAAGCGGCGACGGCGCTTTCGACCGTGCCGAAGGCCGTGATCATCACGACCGGCACTTCGGGCTGATGCATTTTCACATGCTTCAGCAACTCCATTCCCCCCATGCCGGGCATGTAAAGATCGGTCACCACCGCATCGAGTTCTTCTCCCTCGATCGCTTCGGCGGCTTCGGCGGCTTCGAAAAAACAAAGCACTTCGAAACCTGCGCGTTCGAGCATCGCTTGAATCACGAGCCCCATGTTTTTTTCGTCGTCGACAACCAGCACGCGACCTGTCATCTCGTCGGCGGGATTCATTGCGCCTCCGGTAGAATCACACGGAACTGAGTGGTCACACCGGGAGCCGACGAAACTTCGATCGTACCCCCATGAGCTTGGATAATCTTTCGGCAGATCGGCAGTCCGAGCCCGCTTCCCGACGGGTCGGTGGTAAAAAACGGGATGAATATTTTCTCTAAGTTTTCGCGAGCAATCCCCGGACCGTTGTCGTCAACCGTCACCCGAACCATCGAATGGAGGTCGTCCGTCTCGAACGCGTCGAGCGAAACCACGACGCGTTTTTCGCCCTGCTCGGTCGGTAAATCCCAGCGCCGTAAAGACTTGAACGCGTTTTGGATCAAGTTCAAGAGCACTTGGTGGATCTGCTCCGGAGCGCACCGTATTTTCCCTCGCAGTAAGGAAGACTGGAATCTAAGATCCACCCCTTCCGGAGCCGTTGTCGAAAGAAGGGTCACGAGCTTTTGGATTAAAAGATTCAGGTCGATTTCCTTGTATTCACGAATCGCCGAGGGTTTTGCGTAATCAAGAAACTGGGTGACGACCGCGTTGAGACGATCTGCTTCTTCGACAATCACCTGGAGAAATCGGCTCTCGGGCCGATCCGCGGAAGGATCGAGATATTGGGCGGCGCCCTTGATAGCGCCTAAGGGATTGCGGATCTCGTGCGCGATGCCGGCAGCCATTTCGCCCAGAGTGGCGAGGCGTTCGATCTCGCGCTCACGTTCGAAAACGGGCGATTTTTCGAGGAGTTCCGCCACCCGGTCGACGAGCGGAGTGATTTCTTCCAGAATCGACCAATTCCCGCTCGATCGTTCCGGTGGGGTGGGTACGTCTAAAATCGCCAATCCGAGGATGCGTCCTTCCTTTTTGAAGGGGAAGACGATGTTTCCACCTAAACCGTGAATCGCATCTCGCCAAGCGGTCAGCCGCCGTTTCGTTTCAACTCCCGTCATGCGATCGATATCGTCTTCGAGGATCGCGTCCAGCAGTACGCTACGATGGGCGGGCTGTTTCGCTAGCGCATCGAAAATCAGATGGTGCCTCGGAAGTTCGGTCGGAGCCTGTTTTAACCCGGCCTCGTCACCAATCGAGCGCTCGCGCCGAAAAACCTTCGGATCCGAGGAGGGCACATAAAACGCGATGCCTCGAGGCGAAAGGAGCCGAGCGAGGTACTTTTCCAATACGGTGAGGGAATCCCGCGGGTTCACGACGAGTTCCATCTCGCGCAGTACGCTCTCAATCTCGGCGCGGAAAGCGCCTGAATTACGGGTGAAAAGGCGGTCCATCGCAAAGGCGATCGCGGACCGGATCGGTTCGACCAGCGAGAGCAGAAAGAAAGACGCGATAAACGAATTCAGGAAGAAAAGCGCGAAGTCGGTCGCCCAGACCGCCACGAGCGAGTAAACGCAGGTCGCGAGGAAAGCGATGACGGCGATGACCAAGAAGCGCGCGAGCAACGCACCGAGATTCAAAAATCGTTGTTGGGTGATCGCCTGGGCGAGCAAATAAATGAAAAGAGTGAGCGCCAAATTCCCAAAGATCGGGACCCCAATCCAGATCTCCGGGATATGATCCATGATCGAGGTGACGAGAATCAGAATGGTGCCGGCGTAAAGAAGCGAGCGATTTCGGATCCCGGCGACCGGAGTGATCGAATCTGCGCGCCGGTCGTGAAACAAAAGAATCAAGACCTGGACGATCACTAAGCTTGGCGTGAAATAGATCAGGTTCTTGATCAATTCGTGACGCTCAAGCCCCAGCAGAACCAACACCGTCATTAAAATGCAGAGAAAGAGCGACCCCCAGAATAAGATTCGGCTCGAAACCCACTTCTCGATCCGCATCATCGATTGGATCAGCAACAGCCCCGCCGGTGCGACCCACGCGTTCATCCCCAGGTGGTAGCCGTACCAACCGTTCTCCGGAAAGACCTTAGCGACGAAGAAAAAGATCGCCCAAGCCGAAACGATCGTACAGACCAACGCGAACATGATGAAAAGCTTGTTTCGGACGTTCCGGGCCAGCGTGGAAAACCCGAGCGAAAAACTCGCGAGCGCGACCAGCAAAGAGGATTGGGCAAGGACATCCATACGGTCTTTCTTTTACCCGGGGGCCAGCTTCCCGTCACCCCGCAAGATCTTCTCAAGCTTTTTCCCGCGGGTTCCGATGGGTTTCCTGAATGGGATCGACCACCAAAACCGTAAACAAGTCCGTACGCCGCTACCGCATCAACCCGCTGGAGTTGGTGATTTTTACCTTAGTGACCGCAGGTTTCGGGTTCTCGGTCTACCACCTGTTTCGTGAGACCGGAGACTTCCACTTCGCCACCCTCCAGCCGATGGAGGCCTCCCCGAATCGGAAGGTCCCCGGGCGGAACGTCGCTTCCCTTGCGGGCGCCGTGGACGGCGTGGCTCCGATTCCCCAGCCGATCAATTTCGAAGTGAATTGCGCCGAGAATCCCGGATTCCAGTTCGGCAATCAAAACTGCCCCGAGGAACCGACGACCGGCCGCACTTACCAGGACGTCCGCCGTTACCACCCGGGCGTCAATCGTTAAACGGCGCTTCCCTTGCTTCTCGTCCTAGCGAGTCGCGGGCTTCCCGGCTGAATTTACGGAAATCGGAGCACATGCAAACGTTGCGGCGCTGTTCAAAGCTTTTTCCACGCGGTCCAGCTCGCTCAAGGCTTTCTTCCATTTCCTCTGCTCGATAAAACCGTGGAGCGACACGAGCGAAAGGCTAGCGTCCGCTAGCAGCGGCAAAGCTTTTTTACCGAGCTTATCGTGCTCCAACGCGTCTCGGGCCCACTGAGCCCGCTTGAGAGCCCTTTCCGTCCAAACCAACCAGGCCTCCCGGCTGGCCTCGACCTGGGCCATGCGGGTTTCGGCTTCTGGGCCGACGGAAGCAATTCGGCGCCCTTTCCTTTTAGCGACAGTTTCAGGAACCAACGTCACTAAAGCGAGTTGGAAACTTTGAACCTCCCCCACTGAGGACGGAACCTCGCGACAAAACGACTCTCGGCTGGAGTTGCAACCCGCCAGAGCGAAGGCAAGAACGGCCATCCAAGCCGAAAAAACTCGGCCGCCGGAAAAAAAAGTGAGGAGCCTATCAGTGACGTTCCGCATCCAATCCTTCGAGGAATAGGTACAAATTCCCTAAGAAATCCATCGGCATAGAATACTGGAACCTTTAGATCAGTTTTATACCTGACTTAGTTGATCCGGTATAACTTCTTGAAATACTTCATTTTTTTTAAAGTTCGGGCCCGCTCCTCCGATCAGCATTGTGAAGCCGGCAGGGATTGCCGGTGGGTAAGAAGTAAACACCCGGTGGATGATCCGCCGGTCTCAAGGAGGAATGGCATGAAACCAGTCGGAGAATAGAACCATGGCAATGCGTATCAATACGAACACCCAGTCGATTGCAGCTCAGCGAAATCTGAACCTCAATCACGATGCTCAAAATAAATCGCTCGAGAAACTTTCCTCGGGCACCCGGATCGTCCGCGCTGCGGATGATGCCGCCGGACTCGCGATCAGCGAAAAACTCAAAGCCCACATCCGGTCCATGCGCCAAGCCGAGCGAAACGCCAACGACGGGATCTCGCTCGTTCAAGTCGCCGAAGGCGGAATGAACGAAGTCGGTAATATCCTGACCCGGATGCGGGAACTCTCAATCCAGTCGGCCTCCGATACCATCGGCGACACCGAGCGCGGATTCATCAATAAAGAAATCAAGGGTCTGAAAGAAGAAATCGACCGGATCGCCCTGTCGACGGAATTTAACGGCCGCAAGCTTCTCGACGGAAACTCCGAGACGCTCGACATCCAAGTCGGAATCAAAAACAACGACTTCCAAGATCGCTTCAAATTCAACGCGAAAGCGCTGACTTCCACTCTCGCCGCACTCGGCGTGACCGACGTGGATAATGCGACGAAGGAAGGCTCCCAGCGAAATCTTGAGATGCTCGACAACGCGATTACCCGAATCAACGAGAACCGCTCGGAACTCGGAGCGCTCCAGAATCGGCTCCAATCGACGATCAATAACTTAGGTATTTATCGCGAAAACCTTTCGGCCGCGAATTCTCGAATCCGCGATACCGACGTGGCCGAAGAAACTTCGGACCTCACGCGAAATAACATCCTGACGCAATCGACGATCTCCGTCCTTGCCCAGGCGAACAACAACAGCCAGATGGCGCTTAAGCTCCTCGGCTAATTCGTTCGAATCGATCGCACTGCTTTATAAGAAGGACCCTCTTTCCCTCGCGGAAGCCCATGCCAGGCTTCATGGACCAGGGAGAGAGGGTCCTTCTGCTTTTTAAAGACCTCTGCTATGACCGACGCCATCCATGGCGACACGACCGACGACCACTCCCGACCGACTCCCCCTCTCCCACCCCGAATACCGGTACGGAAAGGCTCGGAACCCCTACGCAGCGAAACTCGAGGAGTTTCCGGATCTCGCGTACTCCGACCACCATACCGAAGAATATGCGGGTGCATGGCGTAGCCGGTTTTCGACACCTGGAGCGGAGACGCTCCCATTACATGTCGAGATTGGATGCAATACGGGGCACGTCACCCGTGCGTGGGCGGATCAGCATCCGAAGCGATTGCATATCGGGATCGATTGGAAATTTAAGATCATCTACCGCGGGGCCGAGAAAGTCGCCCAGAAGGGGCTAAAGAATCTCATCTTCTTCCGTGCGAACGTCGAACGCCTCGCATTCATGTTCGGCGAAGGCGAAGTCGACGCTCTCTACCTTTATTTTCCCGATCCCTGGCCGAAAAAAGCGCAGTGGAAGAATCGTTTTTTGAAGGAGTCCACGCTACGAGCGGCGGCGAAGGTCGTACGCCCCGGTGGTTTGTTTCATATCAAGACCGACCACGACGGTTATTTCGCGTGGATGCGGGAAGAAATCGCAAAGGCCAGCGACGTTTGGGAGATCGAACGCGAAACGTTTGATTTGCACGCGGGGCACCCGGATCCGAAACGGCTTGAGATTCCCGACGTGACTCTTTTCGAAAAACTCTTCATCAAAGACGGAATCCCAATCAAAAGCGCGTATCTTCGGCGGAAGCGCTGACGAATGCGGGAATGCCGCCGCTGGCGGTGAGAAGTATTTGACCCGGAAGTAACTTCTTCACCACCGCGCGCGTAATCCTGAGGGCATTGATCATTGGAAATTCACCCGCACCCACCTTCGATTCGGAGTTACTCTATGTTTCCCCATCTAAGCCGCCTGACATGCATAATCCTCCTCTTCTCTGCCGGAACTCTCCGGGCCGACTCTGGAGACCTCTACAAAATCGAGGTGAAGCGCATCAATTCCACGGTTACTACGCCCGCGGAAAGCAAGATCCCTTTGTCAACCTACCGGGGCAAGGTGCTTTTGATCGTGAATACCGCCAGCGAATGCGGCTACACGAAGCAATACAAAGGGCTCCAGAATCTTTATACGAAATACAAAGGCCAAGGCTTCGAAGTACTCGCCTTCCCCTCCAACGACTTTGGCGCGCAGGAACCGGGCTCGAACGCGGAGATTAAAAATTTCTGCGAACGTCAGTTCAAAGTCGATTTTCCGCTCTTTGAAAAAGCTCCCGTCAGCGGCAACCGTATCCAGCCTCTCTACGCACACCTGACGACGAACGCCCCGAAAAAAGGCGCGGTCGGTTGGAATTTCGAAAAATTTCTCGTGGATCGGGAAGGGGCAATCATTGGCCGCTATAAATCGGGGGTCGAACCCGAGAGCGAAGAACTTGTAAAGCCCCTCCAATCCGCGCTCGCCAAAAAAGCGAAATAGCCGTGGCGCGGCGGCGCGAGGCGGTCTAAATCTGGCTTATGTTCGAAGCCGACCTTCGCCACTTCTCGACGTCCGTCCGCGCCTGGTTGCTCCTGGTTTGTGTGACGCTCGTTACGATGATTGCCATCGGCGGAATCACTCGTCTTACCGGCTCAGGTCTTTCCATAACCGACTGGCAACCGATTATGGGCGCGATCCCACCTCTTTCCGAGGCGCACTGGGAGATTGCGTTTGAAAAGTACAAAGCCATTCCCCAGTACCGCGAGGTCAACTCGGGGATGGATCTCGACCAATTCAAATTTATTTATTTTTGGGAATGGTTCCATCGACTGATCGGGCGACTGATCGGACTCGTCGTTCTTATCCCGGGGATCGTTTTCTATCTCCGCGGGATGATTTCTTCCCGACTCGCGAAGCGGGCACTTATTGGTTTTCTCTTGGGTGGTCTTCAAGGCGCTCTCGGTTGGTTCATGGTCCAATCCGGTCTGACCGAGCGGGTCTCGGTCAGCCACTATCGCCTTGCCGCGCACCTAGGTCTTGCGCTGGTGATTCTTGCGTACTTCGTCGATTTGACCCGTTCGGTTTTCGTAGGCCGTTCGCCGATTTCTCCCGGTCAGGAAAACGCCGCGCTTTGGTTGCGTCCGAAATTTCGTTGGCTCGTCGCGCTCTTCGCCTTGCAAATCGTTTATGGTGCGTTCGTTGCCGGAATGAAGGCGGGATTCGCGTTTAACACCTTCCCGTTGATGGCCGGATCCGTGATTCCGCCGAATCTTTTCGAACTCGATCCGCTTTGGAGAAATGCGTTCGATAATCCGGCGACCGTGCAATGGATTCACCGGACCCTTGGTTGGATTGTTTTCGGTTTCTCAAACTTTCTCTGGCTCTCGCTCGTCTTCCAACGCCGTCCGCGTGGAGAAATTCGACGAGAGGTCGCCGCGCTCGCCCACCTCACCATTCTTCAATTCGCCGTAGGGATCGCGACTCTGGTAATGGCGGTACCGGTGTTTTTAGGCGTTCTCCACCAGCTCGGAGCCGCCCTGATCGTCTCCATGCTAGCGCTTTTGGCCCATTCTCTGCGACGCTCCGTCCCTCGTCTGTAGACGTCGAACTCGTCTCAAAATAACGCGTCGCAACCTTCTTGAAAATCGCCGCCTAATCGGCCACGCTGGGAACCTATGGATCAAGCCAAGGCTCTCCTCGACAAAGTTCTCTCGAACCAGCTGACTGCGTTTTTCTTCGTTCTCGCCTGCGCCATTGGCATCACTGGCGGAATCGCTGGGTCCTTTTGGGTTGCGTACCGTCTCGTAATCTTTATCGGCGCTTATTAACAACGCCGGCCCGCTGAATGGGCGTCACGGCATATATCGAAAATTCACGAAAACTTTTTCACCCGGCCGCACTTGAATGGTCTTCGGGGGGAGATTTCCGATGGCGGCGGGATTTCCCGCTAGATTTGCCGCGACGGAATAAGTTCCGGGCGGCACCGGAATTCGCGCGATTTGAAGTTCCTTGGGGAGTAAGTTCCAAGACCGGGTATCCGCGCGGTCCGAAACATAGAGTGCGAGTTTCACGAGCGTGCCGATCCCCTTGTTCCCCGTGCTCGAATCGATCACGCTTCCGAGCGCTTCCTTAGCGACAACGCCCGCAAGTTTCTTCGCAAGAAGTCCGCCCCACTTCTCTTCCAGGTTTTGGATCGCGACGGATTCGATATTCATCAAGGTCCGGGTTTGATCGCGCTTTTTAAGCGCTTGATTCGCCCCCTCACCGTGAACCACCACCTCCGCGTGGGAAACGGGATTCGGACGAGGAAAAAATCTCGGGATGGAATGGAAACCCGGGTCGGGACCCTTGCGCGGAGAGATCCCGTTTTGGAAGATCACGATAATTTCGGATGCGCCCTTCGAGCTTGTTCGGACCTTCGCGGCGGCTCGTTCTTCTTCCGAAAGCTTGTATTTCTCTTCCAGCCGCCTCATCGCCGAACGATCCCCGAACTTCGCGGCCATGGCGTAAAGGTCTCGTCCAATCCCCGGAAAGTCGGGCGCAAGGTCCGCTACGAATTTATAGTCGACGTTCGCGTCGTTCCAATTCCCGTCCGCCTCGTAAAGCACCGCGGAAAGGTAGCGCGCAAAGGCGTTTTGCTTGTACTTGCGCTTCCCTTCCGTACGCATCAAGTAAAGCTTGCGATTCACCCGCTTCGCTTCAACCAGCGCGCTCTCGCGTTTACCCTGCATCGCGAAGTTCATCGCGAGGTAAACGCTAATCAAAACGTTCTCGAAATCCTCGCCCTTGTACTGCTTGATTTGGTCAGTGGTGAGAAGCGTTCCCGCTTCCGTCGCAAGACTCGTATAGTCCTTGATTTCGGCCGCACGATCGGCGGCGAGAAAATAGTTCGTCGACTCTTCGTAGCGTCCGGCGGTGTGGAGCGAAAGCCCGATATCCAGGAGGTAGAGCAAACCATCTCGGCCGTCGACCCCTTCTTTTTCGAGCCCCTTGATCAAGTTCGCGGCCGCCGCGTCGTAGTCTCGCTTGCGGAACAACTCGTCTGACTTCCCGTCTCCCATCCGCGAACTCGCGCACCCGGCCCCAAACGTCGCTACAAGAGCGATCGTGAGGACCGGGCGCAAGAAGTTCCGGGTGAAATCAGATTTATTCAACACGGCTCGTGACGGGATTTCCGGCGTCTACCGCCGGGATCAAAGCCCCACGCTACGACGGCGATATTTTTTGCGGAGCTCTTTTTCTTCGGTGCAGTCGATTTCCGACGTTTCCAAATTCGTCAGATTCATCGTCAACTTGTAATAAATGAACTTGTCGTTGCCGACTTGCTGGATATTAGTCGCCATCGCTCCGCGCATAACGTAGTCCGCGCCGGTTTGTTTCCCGCGCTTCTTCTGTTTGTCTTTCGCGACGTTACCGGCCTCGTTATAGCGGTACTCTTCGTCGAGCGTTTCCCGCGCTTCTTTATCCACGAATTTCACTCGGCGCGACTTGATCAACGCCGTACGGATTTTATCCGTGAGCGACTGCATGTCGATGTGCTCTTCGGTATTGTTTCGGACCTGGTCGACGATCACGACCGGGCGTTTATCGGCGCCGATTTCCGGGCACGCAACCATCGCCTTCACGATCGTCTCGGACATCGCCTGCATATCGGCTTCGTTAAATTTATCATCCAAGAGTTCGACGCGGGTCGGGTCGTCGTACTCCCCTTTGGTAAATGCCTTTGGGCCTCCGCAGGCCGCTAGAAAAAGGGGGGCAACCAGAAGCAAAATTCCAAACAACTGACGCATAGGTCCATCTCCTCGGACATGGGTTGAAACTCGATTTCCCATTAAAGGGGGCCACCCGGAAAACAGCAATCTTAAAGGAGCGTCCTTTTCGAATTGTCCCTGGAAAGGCGGGGATCGCTGTGGTCTTCTGACAATTCCGGACCGCGAAAAGAGACCATGAAGCCATCGGAATTCTCCACCCTTCTCGAAAAGCCCCTCCTCTTTGTCCAGGGCAAGGGCGGCGTCGGTAAAACGACCGTCGCGACCGCGGTCGCGCGCCTACTCGCGGCTCGGGGAAAGCGAACTTTGCTCGTCGCCATCGAGGCCCCGATGCGAAAGCCGTTTGAAAAAACGCGCCTGGCCGGCAACCTCGAATTTTTGAACAACGAATCTGCGGCGGCGTTCGAAGAATATGCCGGACTAAAAATCGGCGCGCCGAAACTCGTTCGGATTTTCCTGCAGAATCGTTTGATGCGCTATCTTGCGAAGGCCACTCCGGGCATCCGTGAACTCGTTCTCATGGGAAAAATTTGGTACGAGATGCGAAACTACGACCGGATCGTGGTGGACATGCCGGCCACCGGCCACGGATTGACGATGCTCCAGTCCCTCTTCAATTGGCGCGCGCTTTTCGAAGGCAGTCCGCTTGCCAAAGATGCTCGGGCGATGACGGATACGCTTGGCGACCCAGCCCGGACCGGGCATCTCGTCGTTTCGCTTCCCGAGGAAATGCCGCTCCAAGAAAGCTTAGAGCTTTGCGAGCACTTGCTTCGGATCTTTCCCAAGAGCGAACTCGCGCTAATCGCCAATCGCGTTTTTCCTCGCGTCGATGTCCCCGGTTTTTCCGAGGACCGACCTTTTTCGGAAACGGCCGAAGAGCACGCGGCTCGCCGAACACGGCTGGAGACCGAAAATATGGAAGCATGGCGCGGTCTTTCCCGCCGGGAGGTCCCCTTTTTCGCCCCTCCCGCGCAAGACGCGTTCTCCTCGATCGTCAGCCAAGTCCATGCCCAGCTTGAAAATCCCGTTGGAGGCGACTCGTGAGTCG
Source organism: uncultured Bacteriovoracaceae bacterium (assembly GCA_964485835.1). GTDB lineage: Bacteria > Bdellovibrionota > UBA1018 > UBA1018 > UBA1018 > JACMQW01. Next base: position 8,468 of record CAZAKW010000004.1, on the reverse strand, counting down.
CACGGGAATCTTCGAATCCTTGGCGAAGCGCAGAGTGCTGATCACCTGCGGTACGGGCGGCGTCGGCAAGACCACGGTCAGCGCAAGCCTTGCGGTTCGCGCGGCTCTCGAAGGCAAACGCGTATTGGTGATCACGATCGATCCGGCAAAACGACTCGCGACTTCACTGGGCCTTGAGACGCTTGACCACGCCCCGACGGATCTTACCGACTCCCTCGCGAAAACGATCGGCAAACCGGTGCCAGGACGCCTCCATGCCTTGATGCCTAAAAGTCGTGAGAGCTTCGAGCGATTAATCCGCTCGCTGTCGACGAACGAAGAGGCGATCCAACGGATCTTTCGGAATCCGATCCTAAAAACCTTCTCCGAAGATTTCTCAGGTACGAACGAATACCTTGCGCTCGAAGAGCTGGCGCATTTCTACGGGCGGTCCGATTTCGATTTGGTGATTCTCGACACCCCCCCGAGTCGGAACACCCTTTCCTTTCTTGAAGCTCCCCAGCTTCTCGCGCGTTTCTTTGAGGAAAAGATGATTCGGTTTTTAGTGATGCCCGCGAACAAGGTATTGGCTTTCGGAGCGCGCCGGGTTTTCGGAATCTTGGAGAGCCTTACGGGCTCGGGTTTCATGAATCAGCTTTTTGATTTCGGCGAGGCTCTCTTCGAGGTGCAGGAGAATTTTCTCAAGAAACTCCAATCCATCCATAAACTTCTCCAGTCCGACGACGTCGGATTTTTACTCGTCGCCGCACCCACTCCGGAAAGTGCCCCGGAAATCGCGCATTTTCTCGCCCAAATTCGTGAGCGGGGATTCCATTTCGACGGCGTTCTTTTGAATCGCTCACTGGGCCATCTCAAAACCGACGGCTCGGGTCCCGCGATCGAGTTGGTGAGAGCGCTCCAGCTCCGCGAAAAAGACGCCTACGCAACCCTTCGAAAAACGACCGACGGAACGAATTTATTTTACGTGCAACTGCCCGAACTCTCTCGGGACGTACACGGCTTGGAGGACCTCTATCATGTATCGACCCTCTTCGATCGCACTCCTATCACTTAGTGCCACGATCCTTTCTTTCACGGCAGCGTTTGCGGTTCCGACGGACCTTCCAAGCTCCAAGTCCTCGCCCACTGCCTCGCCCTCGCCTTCCGCGTCTCCGCTCGCAGCCCCATCGGCCGAGGCTAGGCGCCTGGTCGACCAAATCTCCGCCGAGGAGCGCGCCGTGGCCGAGTCCTTGTGGAGCGACGCCATGGAAAAATTCGCGACTCGAGACTTTAAAGGCGCGATCCTTCTTTTTACGGAGTATCTCAATCGATTCCCCGGCACCGCCGAAGCCGTTGACGCGCGGGCTTATCTCGGGCAAAGCCACCTCTTCTCCAAAGATCCCGCCTCCGCGATCGCGCCCCTCCAATCCGTCGTCGAAGTCCGTGGAAAGACGCTTTTAGGCAACGAAGCTCGGACCCACCTCGGCCAAGCCTACTTGGACTCGAGCCGGTTTACGGAAGCTTATCTGGTCTCCGAAGAGCTCCTCTCGCAAGAAACCATCGGGGCTACCCTGCGCGCGAAAGCGCTCCTCCTTCGGGCCCACGCCCAGGCCGGGCTTAAGCAGAATCTCGAATCCGAAAAAACGCTCGTCGCATTTCAGGCGATCGCCGAGTCGGACCCAGAGCTAGAGCGGGAGACCGCGCACTCCTTTCTCGTCTCTCTTCTTCTCAAAGCGAACCACTGCGACGCACTACCCACGAAAAAAACTCTCCCTGAAGACCAGGCCATCGACCAAGTCTCCCGCAAAGGAATCTGCGTGCTGGAGATGGGCACCTTGCTCGTTCGCGCGGCGAAAAAACTTTCCGGCGAGGAACTCGTTTCCGGCGCGGAAACAGTGCTCGCCTCCCTTCGGGGATACCAGTCGGTTTGCCTCGCTCCGCCCATCAGCAAAAAACGCGGCAAGGCGGCGGCCGCCGAGCTCTCGAAAAAACTTTCCGAGGGGTGCCGAAGCGCGGAAAAACTTCTCGCCGAAGCCTTTCGTGACCGTGAGAACCTCAAACCGTATCTAGAGAAACTTCAACCCACGCCTCTCGTTTCCAAATTAAAGGCCGCTCCGAATGCAACCCACCGACGCCGTAACTAAACCGAAGAAGAAAAGTCCGATCGACGCGAACGACCATCTCGCATTCAAACGCGGGATCGCTGAGAAAATTCGGGCCCACGACGAAGAAATTCGCGCGTGGTATTCCGCCCACGCAAAGCTCGCGCCTCCACCGATGTATTCATCGGTGGATCTTCGCGATTCGGGGTTCAAGATCGTCCCGGTCGACAGCAACCTTTATCCGGCCGGGTTCAATAACGTCTGCGCGGAAGACCATCGTACCGCGCCTCCGATTTTCCGGGCGCGTTTGCTCGAACGGGCGGCGGCCGCGGGTCTTAGCGAACCCAAACGCGTCCTGATTCTTCCGGAGCTCCACACGACGAATCTCTATTATCTCGAGAATTTACATTATCTGAAAACGCTGGTTGAAAACGCAGGTTTCGACGTCCGGGTGGCATGGATTTCGGATCCTGCCGTCGCCGAAAACACCGCACTAAAATCGGTCAGCGAAAAAGAGATTCGAGTCTCCCCTCTGTCCGTCGAAAACGGGGAAGCGAGCGTTGGAACGGGCGACGGCCGGTTTGTTCCCGATGTGATCCTCTTGAATAACGATTTTTCCGGCGGTTATCCGCCTATTCTTGACTCGATTCGGCAGCCGATTCTTCCATCGCATCGCCTCGGATGGCACTCGCGTAAAAAGAGCGTGCATTTCGAGCACTATAATCGCCTCGCGGCGGAATTCGCGGCCATCGCGGGATTCGAACCCTGGATTATCCAAATCGAGACCGAAGCGGTCGACGATGTGAATTTCAGCGAGGAAATCGGCATCGACCGCGTCGCCGCTGCCGCCGATCGCGTCCTTGGCCATGTGCGAAGCGCTTATTCGGCCCACCAGATTCCGACCGAGCCTTTCGTTTTCGTGAAAAACAACGCCGGGACGTACGGGATGGGGATTATGGTCGCTCGGACGGGCGACGAAATCCGTACGATGAACCGACGCGCGAAAAACAAAATGTCTATCGGCAAAAACAAACGTGCAATCGACTCGATCGTCGTCCAAGAAGGCGTCCCGACCGCAACGCTGGTCGATCGACTTGCGTCCGAGCCGGTGATCTACCTTTTCGGGTGCGATTTGATCGGCGGATTTCTGCGCACGAATACCGAACGCGGAACCGAAGACAATCTGAATTCCCAAGGCATGGTCTTTCGTAAGCTCTGTATGAGCGATTTGCGTACGGAGCCGGAAGACGGCGCGCAGACCCACGATACGTCTTTAGAGCAAGTTTACGGGGCCGTGGCTCGGATCTCGGCGTTAGCCACTGGCTTTGAATTGAAAGCTTTGGAAACCCCAAATCCTTGAATGTTGCGCTGGACTGCGCCATAACGAGGGCATCATGATCGAAACCAAAACACCCAGCCGCCCCCGTCTCCACGAAAACGCACTTTCTTGCATCGGCGGAACGCCGATCGTCCGGTTGAACCGGGTCGGGCAAGGATCGGGAATCAATCTCTACGGGAAGCTTGAGTTCATGAACCCGGGCGGATCCGTGAAAGACCGAATCGGCGGGTACTTAATCGAAGACGCGGAAAAACGCGGCGTCCTCACGCCGGGCGGCACCGTGGTCGAAGCGACGAGCGGAAATACAGGGATTGGCCTGGGGATGGCCGCGGCGATTAAAGGCTACCGCACGATTTTCGTGATGCCGGATAAAATGTCGGCGGAGAAGATCGGTTTTCTGCGTGCTTTCGGCGCGGAAGTCGTGATCACGCCCTGCGGAGTGGAACCCGAAGATCCTAAGTCCCATTACTCGGTCGCACGCCGGATCGCGGCCGAAACCCCGAATTCTTTTCTAGCCGACCAATACGATAACCTCGCGAATCGCCGAGCCCATTACGAAAAAACGGGGCCGGAGATCTGGGCCCAAATGCCGGAAATCGACGTTTTCGTCGCCGGCATGGGCACCGGCGGAACGATCACCGGCACCGGAAAATATCTCAAGGAGCAGAAGCCGTCGGTGAAGCTGCTTTGCGCCGACCCCTATGGTTCGATCATCCACGACGTCTTTACGAATGGGAAACAAACCCAACCCGCCGCGCCTTACAAAGTTGAAGGCATTGGAGAAGATTTCATCCCGAAAAACTTCGACTTGGCGCTACTCGACGGCGTCGTGCAGGTGACCGACCAAGAATCCCTGACGATGTCCCGGGCGCTTCTGCAACAAGAAGGACTCTTCGTCGGTACGTCCTGCGGAACCGCCGTCGCCGCCGCTTTGAAATGGGCGAAAACGGAAGGCGCGCGTGCGAAAGGACTCAACGTCCTTTGCGTGCTTGCCGACAGCGGCGATCGATACATGTCCAAACTCTGGAACGACCAGTGGATGACGGAGCAGGGTTTCTTGGGCGTCGACGGGCGCAAGATGCCGAAAGTGACCCTGATCGAAGGCGCCGCGACGCCTTACGGCTTGAAGCTTTAACCCCTTTTTTTTCAGTGCACCTCAATTGTCTATTCGGAGTCCCTCTATGTCGAACGTCAACGAAAGCGATCTAAAAACAGGATTTGGTACGCGAGCGATCCACGCCGGCCAGGCGCCCGAGCCAAAGACCGGCGCGGTGATGGTCCCCATTTTCCAAACCAGTACTTACGCCCAACGCTCGCCCGGCGAACACACTGGATACGAATACTCCCGAACGGACAATCCGACCCGTACCGCCTACCAACAGTGTCTCGCCGCCCTTGAGAACGGCAAACATGCGCTCGCATTCGCATCGGGGCTTGCGACGACGGATTGCATTCTCCACACGCTCAAGGCCGGGGACCACGTTCTTTGCTGCGATGACGTCTACGGCGGAACCTACCGCATTTTCGAGCGCGTCTACCGGGCGATGGGGTTGGACTTCACGTTTGTCGATATGACCGACTTGGCGAAAGTCGAGGCGGCGTTCAAGCCGAATACGAAGCTCGTCTGGATCGAGACGCCGACCAACCCGACTTTAAAAATCGTCGACGTCGAAAAACTCGCGGCGCTGGCCAAGAAAAAAGGCGCGGTTTCCGTCGTGGACAACACCTTTATGTCTGCCTTTTTCCAAACCCCACTGGATCTCGGCGCGGACATCGTCATGCACTCGGTGACGAAATATATGAACGGCCACTCCGACGTCGTCGGGGGCGCTCTCGTCACGAATCACACGGAACTTTACGACACGTTGAAATTCTACCAAAACGCGGTGGGTGCCGTGCCCGCGCCGATGGATTGTTTTCTTGTCATGCGCGGACTGAAAACGCTGCACGTCCGGATGGAGCGGCACGCCCAGAACGCGATGGCAGTGGCGAAATTCCTTGAGGGCCACGCGAAAGTCGAACGCGTGATTTATCCCGGACTTGAATCCCATCCCCAGCACGCGCTTGCCAAAAAGCAGATGAAGGGCTTCGGAGGGATGATTACGTTCTTTATCAAGGGCGGTCTTCCGGAAGCACGCGGGTTCTTAGAACGCGTCCGGCTCTTTACGCTCGCCGAAAGTCTTGGCGGCGTGGAATCTTTGATCGAGCATCCAGCGATTATGACCCACGCAAGTATTCCGGCGGAGAGCCGGCAGGCGCTCGGTATTCACGACAACCTGGTTCGCGTCAGCGTCGGGATCGAGGACGTGAAAGATTTGATCGCGGATCTTGAGCGGGCTCTCCAGTAGCGCTTCGTGACCGCTAAGCGATACTCGGGGCGAGTGGCTGGGTGGATTAGTTCCAGTCCGAGAAATGGTCTTCTGGACCGCCTGGATCTTCCCCAGGGTCCTCATCTTGGTCGTTCACCGTGATCGTGATGCGATGGCGAAGGGTATAGAACTCGTCTCGACATTCAACCTGATAAGGCTGCATGGAGTTGCCGACGTACTCTCCGGGAATCGCCACGGCGGGCGTCGAATAGCCGTTGGCGATGAAACGATTACTCACAAGATTAAGTTTCGAGCCCGAGTCGAGATCGACGGTTGCTTCCTCAGTTTGCGCCGAAATAATATAAAGGTGGGTATTCTGAGGAAATCCTTCCACGACGTATCTCGCCGGTCCCATAAAACAACCTGCGTCTACCGGTAAAATGCTACAATCGACAGTCGAAGTGCGATCTTGAGCCCAATAAGGATCGAAAGCAGCCCCGACGCTTCCACGAAAATAGTACGGTCGAAAGAGCATGAACTTGCACTTGTCTTTATTCGTCGATCCCCAGGTAAATCGGTACTTACTAAAAAACGCGGTACCTTCGGGCATCGTCACCGAACAGGTTGCATTGAGATCGTCCGCGGCGCCTTTAGGAACCTGACAGGTCAACAAGGGTTCTAAAAGACTATCGTCTTCCTCCTCCCAAGCCCGCTCCATCTTAAAATAAAGATCCGCATCGATACTCGCAGGCGTAGCGATTGGCGATGAAGTATCGGCCGGGGCCGCCGTCTGGATAAACGCTTCCTGGCCGGGCGAAAGGCATCCCGCAAGCGTACTCGCCGCAAACGCAATCCCCAGTATCGACCCAACCGATTTACGAGAACGGACCATAAACTCTACCCTCGTCTCTCTATTCGGAGGACGGACGTCCGTCCTGAAGTAGAAAGATCGTTTCGGCAGCCAACCCACGCCCGAACTCGCCACCGTCTTAGTAGTGTATCAAATTAGTCTGCCTTTGCCAGATAGGTTTGCCGTGGCTGAGTCACAAACGACCTAGAACGCGTTCTCGTAGCCGTAAATCCGAAGGGAAACCGATACGCCCATATTTGTGTAACCATCGGCACCTTGGGGAGTCATGTAAAACGCCTCCGGTGCAACCCCGATACTATAGCGCCCGTCTTTAGGATGGCTAAGGACGATATCCAGACCGCCCTTAGCACCGATTGAAAACAAACGGCCGAGCGGAGCGCCCTCGATATCCAAAATCGCGCCCTGCTGGACGCCGACCAGTCCCATGAGGGAAATAAACCCAAGTCGAGGCCCAAACCCAAACATCGCGTGATCAACCGTCGATCGACGAGTGCGCGGGGTTCCGACCATATCGAACTGCCCTTGGAAAGCCGAGCCGAGCATAAACCCAATACCGGCGGTATACCCGACCCCGCCGACCGCCTCGGTCGTTGCGGCCGTATAAGTGCCTTTTGTTTGCAGGCTCCCGTAACTCGGTCCCAGCGAAAGCCAAAGGACGAGCTCTTTGGCCTTCAATCGATCGTCCATGGAAAGATCCGAGAGTTCTTGTTGGCTGGAGAAGCGGGTCGGCGAGGCCCCCATCTGCGATGGGGGTAAATCGACCATTCCGCCTTCGCTCGGCATCTCGGCCTCCGCCGTATCAAACTCCGGAATCGGCGGCAGTTCCTCAAGGCTTGGAATCTCTTCCTCCGGAACTTCGCTTGGATCTTCCGTCGGCGCTTCCGCGGTCAGCTCCGGTTCGTCCAGTCCAGGCGCCGGCGGTAAATCCGCGTCGCTGAAACTTTCGTCACCGTCCGGAGGAGGTGGAAGGTCGGCCCCCATACTCCCATCGTCCAGCACGCTCGGATCGTCTAAGGAGGGGAATTCTTCCGTCGCGTCCGGCGGCGGCGGAAGGTCGTCCTCCGCGCGAACCCACGGGCTCACGCCAACCGACCAAATCACAGACAAAACTACGCACCCTCGTCCCACGCGTTGAAGCATTTGCATCTCCCTTAAGGATGCACGGACTACCCGAATAAGATCAAGCAAACGACTCAAGCGGGCACACACGGTTTAGACTCAGTGCACCCAAAGAGCTTAATTCCCGATAAATTTGCTTGCTCTTTAATGGCGCGGCGAATATCAACAAAGGGAATGAAAAAACTCAAGCAACTGATCCAGCAACTGCTCAAGGGCAGCGGCCGCATCGCTCTCGCCTAATCCGTTCCGTATCTAAGCCAAGCGTAAAAGCTTTGCGTCGACGTCGAACACGAGTGCCGTGCAATCCTGCGCCGGAAGATCCTCTGGGTCGACCATCTTCCTTTTCACCCGAAAAACGAGCTCGTTTGTAATATCCGCGGATTCGCGATCCCGGTAAGGGTCCAACAGCGCTTTCGCCTCCACGAGCCCTCCGCACGCTTCAACAAAGCCATCGCTCAGCAGCACGATGCGGTCCTCCGGCTCCAAGACGACTTCTTTCTCCCCGAACCGGGTCGGGTCGGCGTTCACTAAACTAAGCGGATCCCCATGCGGAACCTGGATTTCGAATCCCAGACCCTTGCGCGCATGCAGAAAAGCCGACCCTCCGAGGTGGAGGTACCGAAACCGAAAATCCTTCCGGTTCAAAATTCCGTAAAAAATAGCCAGGCGATCTTTTTCCTTCAAGCCCAGTAAGAGCTCGTCCGCGATCAGCTTTACGGTTTCGGTCGCGGGGCGCGCTTCGTCGCGCG
>CAZAKW010000003.1:0-28358 GCA_964485835.1 uncultured Bacteriovoracaceae bacterium | reverse complement strand
ACGAAGGATCGGGGGTGCGTTTTAAATACGTGGGGAACCCCTTGATGGACGAACTCCCGTTGACGACGACTCGTGAGGCGGCGCGGGGCCACTTCGGGCTGGAAGCGGGAGTGCCCACTTTACTTTTGATGGTGGGAAGCCGCCCGGCGGAATTTCGATATCACTTGGAACCGATGTTGGAGGCGGCTCGTAAGATTCAAACCACCCTCGACGGGCAGAAGCTTCATATCCTAGTGCCCTTGCCGGAAACGGCCGATCTTGAGGAATTCAAATCCTCGGCTCGGCGGGTATCCATCGGTCTGGAGTTGCAAATCAGCCAAGGCGACGCCTGGACCGCCATGCGTGCGGCCGACGTCGGCTTGATCAAATCGGGAACCTCGAGTCTTGAAGCCGCTCTGCTCGACTGTCCGCATGTGGTCGTTTATCAGGCCCACGCCGTATCGCGGTGGGTTTTTCGGCACCTAGTGCGATACCGGTCGGCGATTTCCCTGACGAACCTGATCCATTCCTTCGTCGTCGGGTCGAGTGACGCGAAGAGCGAGCGGCTCGTTCCGGAATTGATCCTTGAGGATTTTACGCCCGCGCGAATGGCCGCGGAGACGATGGCCCTTTTTTCCGACGCCCCAAAGCGGCGGCAGCAGGAAGGGTTTGCCCATATTCGACGAGAATTAGGCGAGTCGAGTCCCTCGGAACAAGTCGCTACGGAGATTGAATCCATCCTGTTGGCAAGGCGAGAGAAGGAACCCTCGTGAAGAACATCACCCCTCGATACGCGGTTTCACGAATCTGGTCGGGGATTAATCGAGTCGCACGCTACGCCCGGGCGCGGGACTGGATTGAGTCCAAACGCCTTCCGGTCCGCACGATCGGCATCGGCAATCTCCAGGCGGGTGGTACCGGGAAAACCCCTCTGACCATTCGAATCGCTCGTGATGCCGTGAAGGAGGGGTTGCAAGTCGCCGTCCTTACGCGAGGATATCGATCCCAGTGGGAAGGGGTTGGTGGAATGATCATTCCGGGCGAGCCTGCGCCTTCACCTGCTTTATGCGGAGACGAAGCCGCATTGCTTCGAGACCAAGTCCCGGAGGCGTGGATCGGGGTCGGGGCGAATCGAATTCTGCAATTTGAATGTCTCCATTCCGCGGCGTCTCTACGAACGGGTCGGGGATTCGATCTCGTTTTGTTGGACGATGCTTTTCAACATTGGAAGATCCGGTGCGATCGGTACGTCGTAGCGGTGACCGACGCCCAGTTTGGCGAACGATTTTTTCGCGAAGATTTTTCCGTCGTGTCTGCCGAGGATCTCGTCGTGCTCACCAAGGGCGATGCCTTTCCTGCGCAGCTCGCCTCCCACCCCCGGAAGGCGAGAATTCGGTACCGGGTTCCCGCGCCAGACGCACAACAGGGACGGTACCGTTTCGTGGCGGCTTTGGGGGACCCCGAAGAAGCGCGTGCCAGTTTGTCTCGAGCGGGGTACGCGATCGTGGGTACGTCGGTTTTCCCTGACCATCACGAATTTCAGGCTTCCGAAGTGGAGCGCATCTTAAACGAGGCGAAAGCGGTGGGGGAAACCGTGTTGCTGACGGGCAAGGATTGGGTGAAGTGGAGAGGGCTTGGCGTTTCGCCGGAACAGGTTGAGTTCGTCGAACCGGAAATCGAATTCGTCGAAGGAGAGGACGTATGGCGCCGCTTCTTAAGCGAGTGAGCGTGGAGCTGCTTTTGGTCGGGGCGAGGTTACTAAATTGGGTGATGGGACTCGCGGCTTGGGTATATTCGTGGTTGCCAGAAGCCGTTCGGGGAAAAATTCTCTTGGTTGCCGGCCGCGGACTTTGGCTGTCTGCCGCGTTCCGAATGGGCGTCCAGACGAACCTCGTCCGAGCCTACGGCGGTGGATCTCCGGAACGTCGGGATCTCCGTGAGCGTCTTACCCGCGAAAGCGGTGCTCGCAGATTAAGAACGCTCCTGGAAAATCGAACGGATCGGGCGCCGCGCGTGAAAGGATTTGCCCATTGGGAATCGCTCGGCTCGCGTCGAGCTTCGGCGATTCTAGTCGTCAGCGCGCTTGGAAATCCGGACCGGGTGTTCCGGTGGTTAAAAACGGACGTACCCGAGGCGAGCAGCGCGGTTCTCTTTGGGCCGAAAGGAACTACGGCGCCCCTTAAATCTTCGGCCGAGATTCGAGTCCCGTTCTTTGGCATTCCAACGTCCATGACGACGGCGCCGGTCGAATTCGCTTTGGTCACGGGTGCGGCGATGGTTCCCGTCATCAGTTACCGCGGACCCCAAGACGGCGATTTGTGGATCGAGTTTTTGCCCTCGTTAGAGTGGGTCGCGATGCTGGCGGAGCCCGAACTTGAAGTGGCCGTGAATACTGCTCGGTTGGCGGGGGTTTTAGAGGAAAAAATTCGGGCTTATCCTGCGGATTGGCCTTGGTGGATGATGCGGCCGGACTCAAACTTTTCACCGCTCTTTGACGGTGAGTGGCGTCTTCCTCCCGCACCCAGGTCGTTTTCTCTCCGCTCTCCTTCGCTTTTCCGATAAGCTTCCGATATGTCTGGTCTTTATTCACTTTTTGGCCGTATTTCCTTGCTCGTGGTGCTGGCGGCAAGCCTCGGAGCGTGTTCGACGAGTTCGAAAGTCATCCATCCTCTTCCAAAAGAACTCCCTCCGGATCTTCAAGCGAAGTTCGAAGTGATGGAAGCGTCTCTGAACGAGTCTCCGGAAGACCCAAAACCGACTCCGCCCTCCTCGTCCGAAAAAAAGAAACCGGCTCCCAAGAAAACGGCCGTCGCTAAAAAGAACCAAGCCGCGGCTCCAGCGCCAAAAACAAAATCCGCGGTGGTCTATCCGAGCCGTCGCCCTTCGCCGGTCCCGTTTTGGATTGGCGAGAAGATGACTTTGGAAATCACTTACATTGGCATGGCGGCCGGCGAGTTCACGGCGGAGGTCCTGCCGACGAAGAAAATTGGCGATAGAAAAGTTTACCATCTCAAGGCTCACGCGAAGAGTTCCAAGGTGATGAATCTCTTTTATAGCTTGAACGACACCATCCAAAGTTTTTGGGATTACGACGGTCTGTTTTCCCATCGTTTCCACATGCTGCTCGATCAGACGAAGGTGAAGCGCGATTCCCTTGAGCTTTTCGACTCGGCCGCGAAAAAAGTTTTTTATTGGGACCGCAAGAACCACGTCACCAAGGGACAATCGGAAACGAAAGAGTATTTCGATATGACTCCGTTTTCGCAGGATAGCTTTTCCGCGCTTTACTATCTGCGCACGCTGCCGCTCGCTCCGGGTAAAACCTATGCATTTCCCGTGGTGAGTGAAGGAAAGTCTTGGGAGGCCGTCGTCACGGTGATTCGGCGGGAAATGATGGACACACCGATGGGCAAGCGGCAATGCATCGTCGTACGTCCACAAACCAGATTCCAAGGCGTGATGAAACAGGAACGCGGTCCGAGCTATATCTGGCTGACGGACGACGACCGACGCTTCGTCGTTCGCCTGGAAGCAAAAGTCAAAGTGGGATCGGTTGCCGCGCGTTTGAAAGAGGTCGAACCCGGCGAGCGGCCGACCGCGGAACCCGCCTCGTCCGAAAAAGGGAAACCGAATGGCTGATTCGCCTCGGTCGATTCTCGTCCGAGCTCCGAATTGGATCGGCGACCAAGTCTTGGCCTTTCCGTTTTTTCATTACCTTCGAAAGGCCTATCCGCGGGCGAAAATCTCCGTCGTCTGCGTCCCGTGGGTCGCAGATATCCAGTTTCGCGGCCTAGTCGACGAGGTCGTCGTGTTGGATCGTGCACCGCCCGGCAGTCTTTGGTCGAAGTTTCGGAGTTTGGACCGCCAGGCCTTGGCGCTTTCCGCAGGACGAGAGTGGGATCTTGGAATCTCGCTTCCGAATTCTTTCTCCGCGGCTTGGTTTCTCAAACGAGCCGGAGCGAGTATCCGGCGCGGTTACGCCGCCGACGGACGAGGATTTCTCCTGAATCAGGGCGTTCAGGTCCCGGGCGAACGATTCGGTATTCACCACCGGGCCCAGGCCTACGTGGATCTGCTTCCCCGCGAAGCCCAACCCAAACGGGAGGTGAGGGAGTTTTGGGATCGTCTTCCCGAAAACGACCTCGATGATCCTATCCCCGGGGAACTCTCCGAATTCGATGCCGATCGCGATTGGCCGGGAGAAAGGCTTGCTCCTCCCTCGGGGTATTACTGGGTACTGGCTCCCGGCGCCACGGCGGAATCTCGACGCTGGCCGGTGGATTACTTCGTGGGACTGGCGAAATCGATCGCGGAAGCGACGAATCTAACCGGGGTCATCGTCGGTGGCCCGAAGGAAGCCCCCCTCGCAGAACGCTTGTGTCAGGACGAAGAACTTCGACTGATTGATTACACCGCGCGCGGACCGGTGACTTCGCTCGTGCGATTGTTTCGCGAAGCCGAATTCACCGTCACCAACGAATCCGGGCTAGCCCATGTCGCAGCGTTTTGCGGATCTTTTACGCAGATTGTGTGCGGGGCAGCCGATCCGAGGCGAACGAAACCGACGGGGCCGGGGCTGGTGCAGATTTCGTTGAATTCAGTTGAGTGTTGGCCCTGTGAACGGAATATTTGCTCGCAAGGCCCCGACCGAAAGATTCAGTGTTTACGAGGCATCCAGGCGAACACGGTATGGGAGGAGATTCGACGTGGAATTAGAAAAATCGCTCGTTGAGCGAGCAAACCGACTTCGCCCCCATTCCCGTCCGCTTTTGATTTGCCTCTCGAAGTCGTGGGGCGGGCTTGAGCAGACCGTCGCGTTCGACGCCCAGGAATTCGCCCGGTACGAACTCCCCGTGCAAGTCGCTGTGCTTGAAGATTCGCCAATCCATCGCACGCTGGCGAATAAGAAAGGAATCGTGGTTCTGCCGCTGAAGTATCGGCCCCGTGACACGCTTGATTTCCATTTTCGAAACGATTTAGAACGCTGGATCGATTCGGGCGACGTGAACCTGGTGCATACCCACCAAACGACTCTCTTGGGATCGATTTCTCCCTGGATTTGGAAACGGAAACGCATTCCGCTCATCGCTTCCCGACATATCATGAGCAATCACGACAAACGCAATTGGCTCCACGCGCTGATCTACCAACGCGTTGATTCGCTCGTCGTAATGAGTGTTTCGTTGCGAGATAACGTATTAGCCACCCATCCGGTGGACGACGGAAGGGTTGATATCGTCAATCTTGGCTTGGATTTCGAACGCTTTGATCCGGATAAGGTCGATGCTCGCCGGCAACGATCGGAGTGGGGTGCGGATCCGGAGACAGTCGTCATCGGTTTGGTCGGACGAATCGACCCGGCGAAGGGACAGGGCACGTTCATCAAGGCGGCCGCGGGATTGATGAAACGCATTGGAAGCGAGAAGAAGCTCAAGTTCGTGATCGTCGGCGAAGAAACGCTGGGAAGCGAAGACGGCCACTTCGAGGAATTGAAGGCGATGGTCGGACAATTCCATTTGGAAGAGTCCGTGCTTTTCACCGGCTACATGGAGAATATCCCGGAAGTGATGCAGGCGTTCGATCTTTTCGTAATGCCTTCGAAGCAGGAAGCGTTCGGGTTGGTCGCGATCGAAGCGATGGCGATGGAATGCCCGATCGTCATCTCCAGCGGCGGGAGCGCCAAGGAAATCGTCGGGCAGGAGGAGTTCGGACTGCTTACGCGGCCGGACGACGCTTTCGATTTGCAGCAGAGGCTTCGCGTGCTGATCGAAGATGAAGCGACGCGATTGGACATGGGAAAGCGTGCCCGTTTACACGTGAAGGCGAAGTACGATCGCCGGTTGCGCTTGCAGCGAACCTTGGAACTTTACGAGCGCGCGTTCGATAAACGCGGAACGCTTAATTATAATTTTTTTCATAAGTCCGACTTAAAAACCGGGACCCCGGGTGGCGATGCGCGACCGGGCTTCCTGGTTAATGAGGGAAAATCAACGACTACTTACGAGCGCCGAGAGTCGGCCATTTCGAGCCCGGACGCTCTGGCCCCGGAGGCGGCGTGCTGCCTTCAAGCGCGTACCAACAGAGGGGCCGAACCCCCAGTACTTCACCCAGTTCCGCTGCGCAGGTCCCGATTTTAGGATCGCTGTCGGACACGGCTATGTCTTTGGATTTCGGGCAAACTGCGCCTGCGAAATAGGTGTCCAACCGGCATTGGGCGGCGGGATGGTTGGAGTCGGTCGTACGAACTTGTTTTGGATCCGGTTTTTCGAAATCGGTATCGCCCGTCTTCCGAAGCGAAGCCAGCGTGTCGGCAAGGGACTTACCGGCCACGGCCGCGCGCTCACAGAGCGCGAGATCTTCGGCGGTATCGAAGCCTTTTTGGCAGCGTTCCGTCACGACTTGCGGAATTTCCATCGCGGCGACGAGCGCTACGTTGTCTTCGTCTTTCCAGATCTCGCGTGCGCATTTAAGGGTCGCGAAATAGTCGGACTGGCCTTCGTTCGTTGCCCACATGCCGCCTTTTTTCGGCACTCCGCCGATGTGGTGACCGGTTTCGTGGCAGATTACGAGCATGAAGCCGTCTTTGGTGACTTTTTCGTGCCGGGCTAAGCCGCCGAACATGTGGACTTCGGAAACATTGCCTTTTTGATTGGCGTACGCATTGACGGTCCCGTCTTCCCAGTCCGCGATGATTTTGAATTGGCGTCCGCGGCTGGTGAACGAGCTTTCATAAACTCTTTGAACCTTGGCTACCGCGTTGTGAAACTCTTCCTTCGTGGTCGAGTATGCCGCGAAGCGGCTCGCTGGGATATAAAGGTCGTTCTCTGGAAAAATGCCCTCTTTACCATTAGACGTACATGCCATTGCTACAGAAACCGGAAATGCGGTCACTGCGGCAAGGATGCCGGTGAGTACTTTATTCAATTGTTCCCCCAATTTCGACGTTCCATCAGTGGAACGTTGGCTACAGCGCCAGAAAAAACGCTAACCGCGATCTAAAATTCTGTCAAAAAACCAACCTCTCTTTTTTTTGATTTTGTCAGACCCTTAATGTCATGGCGCATTAAAAGGTCCTATAAGGCGGCTATATTTGAGTTGGCGGCAGAAAGCTCAATATTCCCAAGGAGATTGGTTCTCGACATTCCGCGGAATCCTTCCTATATCAAGTCTCTCTCCACCCGAATCTGCTCGAGTTCGTCTCTTAATTTCTGCTTTGCGGAATGAGGCGGCAGGGCCCGGGATGCGAGTCGAAAAGGGAGTTCAAACTCCATGGCCACTAAGCAAACGACGGGTAACGATACCCAAAAGAAAAACCCACCTAAGAACCAATCTTGGATGGACGACTTCTCCGCTTTCCTAGGCGAAGAAGAAACGACCGCGAAAAAACTAAACACCGCTGAAGACTTCGAAGAGATGTTCAAGGCGACGGAACAAACCGGAGAAATCAAAGAAGGCGAAGTCGTTGACGGCACCGTCATTTCGATCAGCTCGGAATACATTACCGTCGATATCGGTTACAAGAGCGAAGGCCTTGTCCCGACTCAGGAATTCAAAGACGCCCAAGGCGTTGCGCAAGTGAACGTCGGCGACGTCGTTCCCGTCTACATCGAACGGATGGAGATGGAAAACGGCTTCATGCTTCTCTCCAAAGACAAAGCGGAAATCATCCGCGCTTGGGACGAGATCTCGGCCGCTTGCGAAGCAGACCAGCTCGTCGAAGGGATGGTCATCGCGAAGGTGAAAGGCGGGCTCTCCGTCGACATCGGCGTGAAGGCATTCCTTCCGGGATCCCAGCTCGACACGAAGCCAGTCAAGAACCTGGACAAGTTTGTCGGCAAACGCTTGAAGTTTAAGATCATCAAGTTCAATAAAAAGCGCGGTAACATCGTGCTTTCCCGCCGTGCTGTCGTTGCCCAAGAGCGTGAACTGCAACGGGCTGAAACCCTCGCCAACCTCCAAGAAGGAATGGTCGTCGCCGGTACCGTGAAGAACATCACGGAATACGGCGCGTTCATCGACCTCGGCGGCATGGACGGACTTCTCCATATCACCGACATGAGCTGGGGCCGCATCAAGCACCCAAGCGAAATGTTCGCGGTGGGCGACGAAGTGAAAGTGAAGATCCTCAAGTACGATCGCGAAAAAGAACGCGTATCGCTCGGCTTGAAGCAGATCTCCGCAAACCCATGGGACGATGCCGAATTCAAGTATCCGGTCGCCATGATCGTCAAAGGGAAAGTCGTTTCCCTCAAGGACTACGGCGCATTCGTGGAGCTCGAAGGTGGAGTCGAAGGACTTATTCACGTATCCGAAATGTCCTGGACCGAGCGCGTGAAGCACCCTTCCAAAGTCCTCAACGTGGGCGACGAAGTGGAATGCAAAGTTCTCGAAGTCGACACCAAAGCCAAGCGTATTTCCTTGGGCCTCAAGCAGCTCCAAGAAAATCCTTGGGACCAACTCGAGATCAAGTTCCCGATCGGATCCATGGTTGAAGAAGCGGAAGTCAAGTCGGTTACCGACTTCGGCGTGTTCGTGGACATCGGCATGGGCATCGACGGCTTGATCCACGTTTCGGATTTGGCTTGGACGAAGAAATTCAACCATCCTTCCGAAAAGTACAAGAAAGGCGACAAGGTCAAAGCCGTCGTTCTTGGCATCGACAAAGCCAACGAGAAGTTCTCGCTCGGCGTGAAGCAGCTTGAGCGAGACCCTTGGGATTCGCTCAAAGCCCGCTACAAAGTCGGCCAGCCGATCGAAGGTAAAGTGACGAAGCTCACGGACTTCGGCGCGTTCGTTGAGATCGAAGAAGGCGTGGAAGGATTAATCTACGTTTCCGAGATCGCCGATCACCGGATCGAAAAGCCTGCCGACGTGCTCAAAGTGGACGACAACGTCCGCGCGGAGATTCTCTCCATCGAGCCGAAGGAGCGCCGCATCGGTCTTTCGATCAAGCAACTCGGACGTACGGAAGAGCGCAGCGCGTACACCTCGTACGCCGGCGACGCTTCGAAGAAGACCTCCATGGGAGATCTCTTGGGCGACAAGCTCAAGGCTGCTCTCGATAAAGATAAAAAAGGCGAGTAACTCAAAAGTTAAAAGTCTTTGAATCAAAACGCCCCGGAGGAATCCTCCGGGGCGTTTTCTTTTGATGAAAACGGCTTGTCATTTGGGACGATCCTTCCGAAGATCAGCGCACAGGAGATTACAGAATGAAAAAGATGCTTATGGTTCTCGGTTGGGTCGCCCTCAGCTCGGTTAATGCGAACGCGGTGGTGAAGGTGAACGTCCTGGGGGGGGTGAATTTCGCGGACCAGAGCACCAGTGGCGGCAGCGTGGTTTCTTCAAAAGCCGCATTTTCATACGGGGCTACCGCCCAGCTGCCGATGTTGCCTCTCTTTGATATCGAAGCCGGGATCTTGTCCGTTGGCAAAAAGTCGAAGTTCGAGGCGGCGGGATCCGGTTACGTCGCCTCTTCACGCGGATGGGAAATTCCCGTCATGTTGCGCTTCACGGCGCTTCCGGTTTTGAGCGTGGGGGCCGGACTCTATTACGCGATGTTAGGTGACGAAATCGAAGTAACAGAATCGAACTCCGTGCTCGTTCCCAATGGTAAGCGCACTACTGCCGGCGAAACGACGGACCTGGGCGCGAAACTGAGCGCAAGAGCCCATTTTCCGCTCGCACCCCTTACAGATTTCTTAGTCGATCTGAATTACAATTTTGGTTTGAAAGATCTCGATAAGTCCGCGGGATCGAGCAAGACTCGTGATTACGCCCTCATGGCCGGGATCGCCTTCGGATTCTAGTAGGGTTGCACATTCCCCAAACGGAGATTTAGTAGGATGAACCCGAACGACAACGAACCTTCTTTGATTTCGGATCCCTCGACCGCGGCGGCGTCGGTGCCGCCCACCCGTACCGCGGACCTTCCCTCTCGTGGAAAGACGAGTTGGCGTCCGCTGATTCTGGTCTTCGTGATTTCGGGTTTGTTTTTTGTCTTGTTCGTTTTGGGTTCGTTCGTATTCTTCTCACGCGGTTTGGACGGAACGAACAAGGTCGCGGGAAAGTCCTTGTTTGGGAAGGAAGGCATCGGTCTGCTCACGGTGAAAGGCGTGATTATGAGTTCCGAGAAAACGCTGCGGTCCCTGGAAGAATTCAAAGAGAATCCCGATGTCAAAGCAATCGTCGTTCGAATCGATTCTCCGGGAGGCGCCGTGGCGCCTTCCCAGGAGATTTACGATGCGTTGAAAGCCTTTCCGAAACCAAAAGTCGCCTCGATGGGAAGTGTCGCGGCCAGCGGTGGATACTACATCGCAGTCGCTGGTGATCAGGTCTTTGCGAATGCGGGAAGTATTACCGGCTCGATCGGGGTGATCATGGAATTCGCCAATCTCGAAAAACTTTACGAATGGGCGAAAGTGAAGCGGTTTTCGATTAAGACGGGAAAGTTCAAGGACGCCGGCGCCGAATACCGGGAAATGCAGGACGAAGAGCGTGCATTGCTACAAGCCATGGTGGACGATGTCCTTCTCCAGTTTAAAACCGCCGTGGCGGCCGGGAGAAAAATGAGTCTCGAGCAAGTCGGTCCGCTTGCGGATGGACGGGTCTTTTCCGGCGCCCAAGCCCACGCCGCCGGGCTGGTCGACCATCTGGGAGGGATCGATGCTGCCATCGCCGCCGCCGCAAAGCTGGGCAACATCACGGGGAAGCCTCGAATCATCAAAGAAGAGAAAAAGAAACGCGGTATCCTCGAGTTCATCGAGGAACAGATGGGATACGATCCCGATCGAGAGGCGACAGAGTCCCGGGCTGGGGACGGCCGAATCGTCACGACCTTGCAAAAAGCTGTCGGCCTCGATCCCGTCCGTTCCTTGCTTGAGCCGGGAATCTACTGGATCTGGAAAGGCGCGCTCTGATAGGGCTAGCCGATGCGAATCGTACCTAGAAAAGCCGCGCTCCAGATTCTGACCGATGTCCTTGCGAACTCCCGGACATTGGACGACGCAATTGAGCTGACGTGTTCTCGCCATAACGTGGCCGTGCCGGACCGAGCCTGGCTGACAGAAATCACAAGTGGCGTGCTTCGCACTCTGCGGAGGCTCGATTTGGTGATCGACTCCTATTCCCTCAAGAAAAAACCGGCCGGAAAAATCCGTAAAATTCTTCAACTCGCCGTTTATCAGCTTCTTTACCAAGACCGGGTTTTTCCAGCGACCGTCGTTTCCGAGACCGTAGATTTTATTAAAGCGGAAGAGGGCGAGTTTCCGGCGAAATTCGCGAACGCCCTTTTGCGTAAAGTGGGTGAGGCGCGCTCGGAATGGAAGCATCCCCGCGATCCCGGCGTCTCCGCGAGCCTCGATACGAAGTCCGCGTGGGCAAGCTTGCCGGCGTGGTGGTGGAAGAAGTGGGAAACAGCTCACGGCTACGAAAAAGCCTGCCAGATCGCCAGCGCATCGCTTGAGCGTCCTGAAATCTGGTTTCGGGTGCGTGAAGAAAGCAAACGTCCGTCTTTTCTCCAGCCGGGGCCGATCCCGCATTCGGCCCGTTTGGCGGAAGACGCAACGGAATCAGGCGGCATCGCCCAGTTCCCAGGCTATTCCGAAGGGCAGTGGATCGTTCAGGATCTCGCAAGTCAGACGCTGGTGAATCGGTTCGTCGAGGCGCTTCGGAAGCGAGGAGGCGAGCCGACCATTTTGGATCGATGCGCGGCCCCCGGCGGGAAAAGTGTTTCGATGGCGTGGCTTGGGACGAAAGTTTTCGCTGCGGACGCAAGCGACGCTCGGAGAAAAATTCTAGAGGAGACGATATCGCGAGCGGCTCCTAGCGTAGCGATCCTCTCGGAAAATGAAATTGGAAACCACGCTCCCTATCCGGCCGTTTGGGTCGATGCGCCGTGCAGCGGTTCGGGAATTCTTCGTCGCCATCCGGATGTTCGTTGGCTTCGCAAGGAAGCGGATCTTGTCGCGCTGGTCGAAATCCAGCGCAAGCTCTTAGGCGAGGCCATCGAATCCGTGACGCCTTCCGGATTAGTTTTCTACAGTGTCTGTTCGCTCTTTGCCGAAGAAGGGCGGGAGCGGGTTCGGGAATGGGTACATGCGAAGGTTCCTGCCGTTCGCCTCCTTGAGGAGTTTGAACTGGGTCCCCATCAGACGCCGTCCACGGATGGGTTTTACGGCGCAATCTTGGAAAAAATCTGAACGAGACCGCCTCGTTGACCGGGCTGTTGTGCGGAATTGAACTGAAAGTCCTCCCAATCCACCGTCCACCGCTAGCGGTGGACGATCACGGAACTTTGTCAGGTGAATGGGCGACGATTTCCGCGTTTCGTGCCGTGGCGAAAGACGATGAAGATGTCTGATCCGAAGCGATGTTTGACCGGAAAAGCTTATCTCCGCTTCCTCGCTGAGTATGTGAAGCTTTTTAAACCCACACGGATCCGGGAGAAAATCGTCGGCCCTTTCCTGTTTTGACGTTTTGACAACTCCTTGTTGCAACCGTATTTTTTTAAGAATCCCCATAAGCGGATCCAGTCGTCCCGCGCTCGACGCCAAGAACCACGCGATCTAGGCGCTGCCGGCCGCGCTTTTCAACTCGTGATCCGAAAGCTCTGGTCGATCGAAAGCAAAAGATCGCGAGTGGCGGTCGCGCTGAAATCATTACTTTAAAAGTAGCGGACAAAACATTTCCGAACTCCCAGTCCAAGACCTGCGTGCGGTCTCAATCGCTTCGAAAATTTGATCATCGAGTTTATCTGGATACGCCTGAGTCAGATCCTCACGAACCAAAATATTTTCCACAGGCAAATGCCGTATCTCGTTTCTGATCATGAAAGAGACGACATCTACGTTATGCCCAGTAATATCGCCTAGAATAAATTTTCGTGTTCTCAGGTCGAATAAAACTTGAGACTCGTTAAAATCGCCCAAATAAGTATATTTAAAAGTGCTAGAAAACCATTCAACCACTTCCTTAGTCACCGCCTCGATGGAGACGGTATCTAGATTGAGCGTATTTCTCTTCCATAAAAAATCTTCCAGCGTGAAAGCTACATCAATTGCGTCAACTACGGCCCGTTCGCCAGCCCTATACTCGTATGGGTAAAAATGGATGATTTTTACACCGTTGGCGTTGGCAGAGCGCCAACCCATTTCGAATTCGTTGATAAAATCACGATAAAGGGGGCCTTCTTGTCCCATTTCATTTATGAATCGACCGCTTTTTAGCGGTATTCTTAATGCCTTGCCGCCTTCGATTTTTAGGATCTTGGTCGTATTTCCGTTGCCCAAGACGCCTAAGATTGAATACTCGACGCCGTCGCTAAAAACGACGCGATCGCCATTTCGAAGCCTTTGCACAATCGCGTCGTAAGTTTCAACCTGGGCGCCACGCTCATCGAAGAGAATGAATCGTTCGGCCGCGGCCGGCGAAATGATAAAAAATGAAAACAAAAATGGAATCCGCGCCCAGTCCCACATACTCGACTATTCTAGAGCAGATTTTCATTGACCGCGCTCGGCATTTATTTCCTGAGTTTGCGCGCATGAACGAAGCATTTCGCCGCAAAGTTCCAGAATTATTTCTACGCAAGCGAACGAGTTTAGGGCGCCGATTTTTTAAGCGGCTTCGCTTTCGGATACCGGATCTCTGAAACGCCCGCGCCGAGAGGGGAAGGCGAGGGTTCGGTTCCCTCGCTGGACCCGGGCTCGGCGGTCGGAGCCTCGGTTTTATTCCCATAGTGGATCTCGCTTGGGATGTCGGCATTCGGAAGTGCGACGGAAGGATCTTCACGTGAATTTTCCCGCGTGATGGGAGGAGATTGGTGGGTAGAAGGACGATCCCGCGGATTTTCGACACCCATTTCTTTCGGGTCGATTCGCCGCGCGTTCGCGCGTTTGTTGTAGGCTTCGTCCAGCGCCTGTTTTTTTGGTCCTACGATTTTCTCGCGAAGCGCTTGAAGCTCCGAGGGCTTGATGTCTTTCCGGTTTTTCACCTCGGTGGCGAATTCCTGCTTCGCGGCCGCATACTCCGCTTCGAGGCTCGCGAAGTCCGCCTCGCTTACGCTTTCACGCGCGAAAACGCCGGAGGGAAAAATCATGAGAAGAATCAGGAATGTCAGACTTGACCTAGCCTTCACTTCGCCTCCTAAAAGGGAAAAGACCTCACTAATGCATATTGTCACTGCCGTTGCGTCCTTGTAAAATAGAAAGGAGATCTCAGGTGTGCTTACGGCGGAGGGGTCCGCTGGCGGAGAATCACACCGGGATCGTTCTCAGGAAACCGGGGGGTTATGTTCAGATCCGTTTTACGAATCGTATTCGTGACGTGCGTCGCGGGGCCTGCCTTGAGCGCGACCACGCTCCTAGCTGCGTCCAGCGAGCTTAAGAACGTCATCATCCTTCCCTGCGGTAAAGCGCCTTTTCTCGCGTGCGCCGAAATTCCCAAGACGGTATTAGAGAAAAAAAACGCGAGGGGAGAGCTCGTATTCGACGGCCTGGTCGGCGAGATGATCGACGGCATTTACGAAGGGAAGTTTTACCCCAACGGAAAGGGCGTTACGGTGAGCAATAAAAAATTCGAAACCGTCGGCGCACCACCGCTCTGTTCGGTTTTGCCGCTTCGGGAAAAAGCATGTGGAAACGAAACGAAAAAGAACTGGAAAGGCGAGGCGTGCCTTCCATTCTCGCGGGTCGGCTATACCAGTTTCAACGGCGGATCCTTCTCGCTTCGATCGACTGCCGGTTCGGCCGAAACGTCGAAGATGGCAAGTTTTCTAGCGCTCGCTGTTGCGAACGAAGCCGAAGCCATACGTGAAGAAGTCCGTTCCAATCGACTTTCGATCGATCCGAATAGTGGGTGTGCAGTCCAGGGTCGGGAGCTTTACGATTTGATCGAGGCCCAGAAAAAAATTCCCGGAATCGAAGCGATTCCGCGCTGCGATCCCAGTAATACGCAGGCCTGTAGTGTTCGCAAATATTTCGACGCTGCTTGGGAAAGCATCGTCTCGGGGTATCTGTTCGTGACCCGGTGCCGATTGGCGGAGAACTCGGCAAAAGCATACCGCGCCGCCACTGTGGACATGATCTCAAAGCTTGAAGCGAATGCTTACCAGCCATGCTGGAAATCGTGCGACGCCGAATCTACATGTTTGCAACGGTGTTACGAAGACAAGGCCGCTAAATGGATGGAAAATCACGCCCGGTCCACCTTCCCTCGAGTGGCGTCCGCGTGTGCAGGGAGCTGATTATGAAAAACCCTCTCAAAAAAACGCTCTTCGCCGCCCTGATTTTTTTCTCCATCGTGGGCGCGAGCGCGGACGAACAGTGCAGACTCGTGATCGGCCAGACGTGCAGTGGCGAGGAAGTTTTCGTGATGAATTTCAATCGTGGGACCAACTCGACCAATCGCGCACGGTGCGAAAGCTTGCCGACGATTTGTAAGTTGAATCAATTTCAACCTTGGATCGATTCCTTCAAAGTCTCCAGAGAGTCGCGACACGGAATCGGGGGCCGCCTCGACAATTCGGATGCCGTGGACGATCAGGGTCGAATGCTCATGGTGGCCGATAAGTTCGTGACAAAGTGTTTCAAAGTTAGAAGAAACGGAGGTGCCTGGGAACATAAAGGCACCGTCCGGTGTGAGAAGTCGGACACGGTTTGTTCCGGCGGCTTGGTTTGGAATCCTTCGTCGAGCGTTTGCGAGGCCCACGCCCCTTCGGGGGAGACCGACGGCGGAGACGCTAGCGGCGCTTTTTCGCTCGGTTATCAAATGCTTCAGCAGCAACAAAACCATTTCGCCGGGGGAAACGAGATCGATCCGAACTTGCAGCAATTGCACGCGGTCGGCGGGACGGCAATGGAGGGAATGATCGATCCAAACACGCTTTCCAGGAATGCTGCTAACGGCAATCCAAATCTTCGTTTACCTCCGACGCGTTCTCGTGCCTTCACTGGATCCCCAAATACGGACTTTGGATCCCCGGCGATGGCCACCACGGCCGAGTCGGATACGGAACCTTCGACGAACGCGGCGACCGCAAACGGGCCGCAGCTCGCGTCCGCGACACCGGGCGAGGAAATCGGCAAGGCGAATGGGTACGCGGCCGGTAGCGGTACCGGTGCCGCATCGGGCGGCAACTCGAATCGCGGACCCTCGTGGTTCGGCTCGGCGGATAGCGCTACCGCCGGCGTTTCTAGCGGTGAAGCCGAATTTTCCGGGTCCGGAGCGAGCCGGGACTTGGCCTCAAGCGGAATGCTTTCAATCGAAGACCCGGCCGATTACTTTTTGCGAAGCGATATGGACGTTTCTCTCTTTAAACGCGTCACTGCCCAATGTCGCAAAAAAGAAAAGGACTGGGTTCTCGCTCCCTAGCCGCTAACGAGTCCGAATCCGCATGCCCCGTCTCGCCACTTCGAGGGGCTTGAGCGTGTAGCGATTCGGAGCGTCCGGCTCGCAGAGCAAGACTTCCTGTTTCGCGCGCGGATCGCGCGAAAGCGGATCGGAGAGCACGAGTCGTTCTTCGGGAGCCGCGCGCTCGGGATTCGGATCCCCCGCGGCCGTGATCCATAAGTAGGAGTACTTGAGCCACTCTTTTTCCTTCGATAGGCCTTTGGAGAAGAATCCGAACCATTTTCCGGGCACTTTTCCAGGAATGCTGAAGTGGCACCAATCGCGACCAATGGCGAGCGGGCAGCGACCGGCGTGCAGGCAGGGGCCCCAAATCCGGGACGGCGAGGACTCAATTAAATTTTCTTCGAGAAAAAAATCACGCAGCTGGGACAGAGTCTGCGAAGGAATTCGGGCGGCGGGCTCCGCCCAGAGAATTCCGCCGCCGCGGGCGGTTCGTTCGAAGAGGTGGGTGAAAGGGCGCGGGTCGGGACGACCATCTCGCGTGGGAAGGTACTCGTTTACGGTATGTCCGAAGAGCGCAAGCGAGACTTCGCCTTCTTCTTTGTAAATCGTATGCCAAAGATCCCCGACGACTCGGCGAACTTTCACGCGTCCGCGAGTCTTGGGAAAAGATTCCCCGATACGATTCAGAAGGTCTTCTCCGTCCCGAAGAATCGACGCGTTTTGGTCGAAGAGCACGAATTCGATTTGCTCGGGGAGTTCGTCCTTACGACCGAGGAGCAGCAGGAGCAGGGCGATGGAAGCGGTCGCGGGACCGGCCCCTAAGTCGACCACGCGAAGCGTGCCGGTTTCGCGTCCGTGGGCCAGCGCCGCATCGATCGCTTTGGCGTGGAGGATGAAAAGCGCGATGAATTTCGCGGCCTGGAGAGGAAGGAAATAAAGAAGGTAACTCGAGCGATATTTTTCGTGCGCCAGATAATCGGCCAAGTTCTTGGGGCGTGCGTCCGTGAATAGGTCGGAAAGTTCACGCACTCCGCGAAGGAAGAACTTTCCGTCTTCGGAGGAAAAAGGTTTTCCCTTCCAGCTTTCACGAGGGGAATAGCGGTCTTTCACCCAGGCCGGCAAACATTCGTCAAAGAACCAGGTCCAGGCGACGGGAAATGTAAACGAAGCGACTGGGGCTTCGCGGACGCTAGGCACCTTTTGCCGAGGGGATGGCGAACCGCGGCCGAGTTTGACGGTGACCCGTTTTTTTTCACGATCGGGACGAGGCCCGGCTTTTTTCTTGGGGTTCATTGATTTCGCGGATTTCATGTTAAAATTTAAGACGGTCCCCGGAGGGGATCGGATTACGGAGACCTTTATCATGGAACGAAATCGACACGATGTCATTCGCGCCGCCTCTCGATCGATCTGGAAAGAGCGATTTAATCAAAATTTTAATTTCTTCTGCCCGATGTGCTCGGTTCCGCGACGCCTCGGAATGCATCCGGAGCCCGGTCGTCCGCGACACTTTATTCAGATTGGTTTGACCGCCGTCGTCTTCGCACTCGGGCTATGGGCTCTCTTTCCTTGGATTGGCTCCAAGGGGCTAGTCGCGTTCGTTCCTCTTTGGATCGCGTTTGAGATCATTTATCGTACTAAAGTCCGCGGTTCCGTTATTTGCGGGCAATGCGGATTTGACCCCGTCCTTTACCTTGTAGACGTTGGGCGAGCTCGACAGGCGGTCCGTGCGCACTGGAAGACGAAATTCGAAGAAAAAGGGATTCCGTTTCCCGAAGAGAAGATAGGAATCCACGCGTCGCGTCAGCAGCGCGATGCGTCTATAACGCATGATCGCGCCTCGACGTATTCGAAAATTGAGGGGATTTCGCGAGTCGATTCTCCGGGGAGCGAAGTGCCCGGATCGGCGGATTAGATTCCGCATCCGATCGATCGAGAACTTGACCTACAGGGTCCCGAGCCCGTACACCGTGGGGCATGTCAGTCAATAAAGTCATTTTGGTGGGGAGATTGGGCCAAAATCCGGAAGTTCGGTACACGCCGAGCGGTTCCGCAGTCGCGAACTTCAGTGTCGCGACGAATGAGGCCTGGACGGATAAAAGTGGTCAGAAGCAGGAACGCACGGAATGGCACCGTGTCGTCGTCTGGGGCAAGCTCGCTGAGCTCTGCAATCAGTATCTTGCGAAGGGGCGCCAATGCTACGTCGAAGGACGTTTGCAGACGCGCTCGTGGCAGGACAAAGACGGCCAGACAAAGTATTCAACCGAAGTTCAGGCGCAGACGATTCAATTCTTGAACGGACAAGCCGGTGCAAGCGAAGGCCGCGCGAACTCGCCCGGACCAAGCGCTCAATCTTCCGGTGGCTTCAATGAAGGCCCAAATCCTGGAAATATGGGCGGATCCGGCTTCGGCATGGGCGCTCCCGCCGAGCCTTCGTTTACGGAAGACGATATTCCATTTTGATGCGCGCACTGATCGTCGTACCGACCTATAACGAAGTCGAAAATATTCAGTCTCTGGTGGAGGCGATTCTCGCCTCCACCCCTTCTACCGTCGACGTCCTGGTCGTCGACGATAATTCGCCAGACGGCACCGGGGCAATCATCGACGTCCTGGCGACTCGCTACGAAACGCGGGTCCACGTCCTTCACCGCGAAAAAAAAATGGGTCTTGGTACGGCTTACGTACACGGATTTCGCTGGGGGCTTGCCCGTCCGGAATACGAGGCGTTCATCGAAATGGACGCCGATTTTTCACACCACCCTTCGTACCTCAAGACCATGCTCGCCACGCTGGAGACCGCGGATGTCGCGATCGGCTCACGCTACGTGGACGGGGGGGGCACTCGAAATTGGGGAATCGGCCGAAAAATTCTTTCTCGTGGCGGCAGCCTTTACTCCCGACTGATTCTTGGCGCGACGATTCGTGATTTTACCGGCGGTTTTAACGGCTGGAGACGTCCCGTTCTCTCCGCGGTCGATTTGGGGTCCTTGCGAAGCGACGGATATTCGTTCCAGATCGAACTGAAATACCGCGCTTTTTTAAGGGGTTTTCGGATCCAGGAGTTCCCGATTATTTTCGAAGATCGGAAGGTCGGAAAATCGAAGATGAACAAAAGAATCGTTTTTGAGGCGTTGGCCCGGGTCTGGGGATTCCGCGTTCATTCCCGCAAGTTCTTGACGGGGTCCGCTGACGCTCACTAAACTAGTGAGAATGCAGCGGTTCATCTCTCGATTGGCTTCGGCCCGACTCGCAGTCCTCGTTCTCCCTATTTGGGCGGCGATCGGAAGCGGTTGTTCTTTTTCTTCGGCGACTTCGCCCGCTCCGTCGCCAAGCCCATCGGTGGCGAACACGAGCACGCCTTCCGCGGACACGCCGGCCAATAAGAAATTTTATTCCGTCGTATTGGTGGATAAGGCGACGAGCGCAATCGAATTGGCGAGACTTGAAGAGGGTGAGTACGTCACCCTGA
This sequence comes from uncultured Bacteriovoracaceae bacterium, assembly GCA_964485835.1. GTDB lineage: Bacteria > Bdellovibrionota > UBA1018 > UBA1018 > UBA1018 > JACMQW01. The sequence goes on along the minus strand of CAZAKW010000003.1, from coordinate 8,557 downwards.
AGACGATCCACGCGACACTCGGAAAAGTGAAGGGCGATAAGCAGGAAGAGGGCGACCTGAAGACGCCCGAAGGAATCTACACGTTTACCAGCATCAAGCGCCCACCGTCACTTCCTCGAAAATACGGCGCCATGGCGATCGTGCTCAATTACCCGAACGATTACGACCGAATCGCCGGCCGCACCGGGCACGGGATTTGGCTTCACGCCACCGACGAGCCGGCGCGATTAAACGAGAATTACGACAGCGAAGGATGCGTCGTTTGCCAGGACGCGGAAGTCCTCGAACTCGCCAAGTCGATCCGACTCGGGTTAACGCCGATCCTGATCTTCCCGAATCTGACTGACGAGTATCGAAAACCCGGAAAAGACCCGTCGATCCGGACGTTTTTCGACGCGTGGATCCGCGCATGGGAAAACCGCGACATCGAAGCGTACATCGATTCCTATCATTCCGATTTTTCCGCTCAAGGTAAAGATCGGGACGCATGGCGCACTTATAAATCCAATTTAAATTCCCGCTATTCGGAGATTTCGATCGGACCCGAAGACATCCTTTATTATCGGCATCCCAAGTATTGGATGATCACGTTTACCCAGAACTACCGCTCTAAATTAAAAGGGGGAGGCTGGGGGCATCGTTCGCGCGGCACGAAGATCCTTTACGTGGCCGAAGAGGCCGGCAAGCCGAAGATCATCGCCGAGACGTATACGACGTTGATGTGGTGATGTTATGTCCACTCCCGACGCACAAATAGCGATCATCGGCGCGGGCGTCATCGGAAGCGCACTCGCGATGGCCCTTGCCGAGCAAGGCGCGGAAGGAGTCGTCGTATACGATCCCGACCTGGAAGGAGTTCTTTCCAGCACCGAATTGAACGCGGGCGGAGTTCGAGCGACGTTCCATCATCCGGCGAACATCGAATGTTCGAAACGATCGATCGATTATTTCGCGGAGCACGCCGACGAGGTCGGCTACCGCGCGGTCGGATATTTATGGCTGCAGACCCCTGACGATTTAGTGCGGACGGGCCAAGCTTTTCCCCGGTGGGAGAAAGCGGGGTGGCCGTTTGAGGTTTGGGATCCAGCGAAATTAGTGGCCCACGCTCCTTTCATCGACCGAGCGGAAGACCTGGCGGGAGCGGTGTTCGCCCCTCGCGACGGTTTATTGAATTCGAATCTGCTCAAGCTCCATTTCCGAAATCGCGCGAAGGCGGCCGGCGCGATATTCGTCAACGGGCATGCGCTACGGGACGCGCGAGTCGCGCCCGCCGGAGTTGAGCTCGGATTTGAGGCCGTTTCGCCGTCTTCGAGTCGCGAGCAAAAAGAAGCGATGTATCGGTCGTTCGAACAGCCGCGGTCGGGTGCGGTCCGAGTGCGCGCGGATCGCGTCGTGAATTGCGCGGGTCCCTGGGCGAAGGACATCGCGAGGATGCTTGGGTATGAGTCCCCCTCCTACTGCGTCCGTCGGCAGGTCTCCTTGTTCGACTGCCGCGAGGTTGATCTTTCGGGGCAGGGGATGATCGTGGACACGTCGGGAGTCTATTTCCATCCGGAGGCCGGCTATATCCTGGGTGGTATCGCCGAAAGAGGAGAGCCGCACGGACAAAATTTCGATTATGGCGGCGAGGAGTATTTCCAAGAAAAAATCTGGATGCCCTTAGCCGAACGTTCCAGTCGATTTGAAAGTCTTCGTCACTTGAACGGGTGGGGGGGGCTGTACGAAGTTTCGCCCGACGAATCGGCGATCATCGGCGAGGTCGAAACGGGAAATCTCGGCGGCACGGGGCGTGTTTTCGAATCCCATTCTTATTCCGGGCACGGAATCATGCACAGTTACGCCTGCGGGATTGCTCTCGCGGAGCGGATTCTGAAAGGGCGGAGCCAGATTCTGGATCTGGAGCCGTTCGGGGCGAACCGTTTCGAAACCCAGCGCTTGGTCCAAGAAACAGCGGTGATTTAATGGGAATTCAAGGGTTTTCCGAATTTCCACGCGCCCGCCAAGTTTTAGAAGACGGACTTACGGAAAAAGTTTTTCCCGGCGTGGTGGCCGGCATCTGGTCGCGGAGAGATCCGGACGTCTTTCATTTCGGATGGGGAGGAGAGCGTCGGTTAGCCCTTAAAGGTTTTTCGGCGCTGCCGATGGAGCGTGAAACGGTATTCGATCTCGCTTCGGTGACGAAGGTCTTCGGCACGGCGGCATTGGCAATGGTTTTGGTCGAGCGCGGGTGGATCGAGTGGACGACGCCCGTTCGGACGATTTTGCCCGAATTTCGCCATGCCGAAATTTCGCTGCGCGAACTCGCCGCCCACACTTCGGGCTTGCCGGCGTGGGCACCCTTCTTTGAGAAGCTACGGGAGATTTTCGCGACCGACGAACTCGAGCGGATTGAAGTCGAGGAGCGGCAGCGGGTTCTGCGGGAGCTTGTCTTCTCGTTGGATCTGGATCGACGCCCGGGGACGGAAGCGATTTATTCCGATGTCGGTTTCATGGTTCTTGGATTCTGCCTGGAGGCGGTCACCGGTCTTCCCTTGGATCACGCCATCGAACGATTCGTATGGCGTCCGATGGGGCTTTTCGCGGAGGGCGTCGGCACGGGCCCGTTTTTCGTGCGTACGGTGGATCCGGCATTTCGCGTGCGGCGTGAGGACGTAGCCGCAACGGAAGACTGTCCGTGGCGCCATTCGATTTTGCAGGGTCAGGTTCATGACGATAACTGTTGGGCATCCGGCGGCTATGCGGGTCACGCCGGTGCGTTTGGGACGGCGGAAAACCTTCTACGCTTCGGCAAGCGTCTGCTTGAAGGTTTCGTCGCTCGCGACGTTCTCCGAGAAGCTTGGAGCCCGGTGGGAATCCCGGAAGGATGTACCCGTACGCTAGGGTGGGACACGCCTAGCGGCGACGCGCCCGCTTTTGGAAGACGGTTTTCACCGCGCTCCGTTGGCCATGTCGGTTTCACCGGAACGTCGATTTGGATCGATCCGGTCTCGGAAGTCGTCGTGACCTTGCTTACCAATCGCGTCCATCCCAACCGCCACCCTACGGCGATCCGAGCCTTCCGAGGGCGATTTCATGACGCACTCGCGGAGGATTTTTTCGCGCGCAAGCCCGGTTGACCATTGGGTTCGATCAAGGTGACAATTTAGGTCTATGTCCGTTTCCATCACGGCTCCCATCCCAGCATTTTCTGAATTGAAATCCGTCCACATCATCGGCATCTGCGGCACTTTGATGGGGGCTTTCGCCGCGTTTCTAAAACGCAGCGGGGTCGAAGTCACGGGCAGCGACTTGAACGTTTATCCGCCGATGAGCGATGTTTTGCAGAAAGCGGGCATTCAACTTTACTCGGGGTATCGGCCGGAGAATCTTCGGGATCTACCGCGTCGGCCCGATCTCGTCGTGATCGGGAACGTGATTACGAAGAAAAATGTCGAAGCGCAGGCGGCGATCGAAGGCGGATATCCCTATACGTCCCTCCCGGAGGCGATGGAGCGTTTGTTGCTTTCCCGTACCCGAAATCTGGTGGTTGCAGGAACCCACGGAAAAACGACGACGTCGAGTCTCCTCGCTTACGTCCTCTCCCATGCGAATCGCGACCCCTCCTATTTTATCGGCGGAGTCTCCAGGGATCTTCCCAATAGTTTTCACGTCGGTCGATGGGAAGCAGGGAGCCCGTTTGTATTGGAGGGCGACGAATACGACACCGCGTTTTGGGATAAGGTTCCGAAGTTCAATCACTACCTTCCGGACGATGTGATTCTCACTTCCGTCGAATTCGATCATGCGGACATTTACGCCGATTTTTCCGCCGTCCAACGCGCATTTTCGGGCCTCGTGCGCCGGATTCGACCTGGCGGCCGACTCATCGCCTGTTTTGATTACGCGTCCGTGAAGGAACTTGCGACGGAGGCCCAGGTCCCGGTGATCAGTTACGGGTCCAAAGAGAGCGGAGCTCGATTCGTTCCGAGCGAAATCACCGTCGACGGGGACGGCGTAACCCAGTTCGAAATCCTCGAGAATACCGGCTCTGCGACTCGATCCGCGTGCTCACTTCGACTTCGACTCGCGGGGAATCACAACGTGCTCAACGCCATCGCGGTGTGGATCGAAGCGCGCGAGCTTGGGTTGACAAACAAGGAGATCGCCGCGGGCCTATTCGCGTTCCAGGGGATCAAACGGCGTCAGGAAGAACGCGGCGAATTCGGCGGCGTCCTCGTCATCGACGATTTCGCCCACCACCCCACAGCGGTGCGTGAAACGCTCCGCGCTTTGCGTTCTCGATATCCCGGACGGCGTTTGGTCGCTGTCTTCGAGCCCCGCAGCGCGACCTCTCGGCGGAAAATCTTCCAACAAGAGTACGTCGATGCGTTCGCCGAAGCCGACGGCGGATGGATCGCTATTCCCTACGATCAAAGTCAAATCGATGTCGCCGATCAGTTTTCGAGTCAGCAACTCGCCGAAGATATTCGTCGCCGGGGTCGCGACGCCGACGTTTTCGAGGATGTCGATCAAGGCGTCAAGCGCGTGGCGGACGCTTCAAAACAGGGCGATTTAGTCGCCGTGCTTTCAAACGGCGGTTTCGGCGGTTTTATACCGAAGCTGCTGGAGCGGCTGAAAACACGGGCCTTGGCCTAATGGCTTGATTTGACTCAGTAAAGTTTTACGGTTGTGGCGCGGTTCGGCGCGCCTTCTTTTACGGGAAGCCTTCCACTTCCTTTAACTTTCTTCAGGAACTTTCCGATAGAATCTAAGACGTGCTTGTCCCTAACGGGCCACGAGAGAGGCGATATGTCGTCCGAGGTTCTCAAAAAATTCGGTCGCTACTTTCTGCTCGATTTGATCGCGCAGGGTGGAATGGCCGAAATCTATCGTGCACGCTTCGCCGCTAAGGACGGAGCGGGCCGTTTGGTCGTTGTAAAACGAATCCAGGCGGGTTTTGGGAGCAACGACGAATTCCTCAAGATGTTCCGTTCGGAGATTAAGGTCACGATGGGACTGAATCATCCGAACATCGTGCAGGTTTACGATTTCGGAGAAGAGCAGGCCCAACCGTTCATCGCGATGGAGTTGGTGGACGGGAAAAATTTACGCCAACTCTTGAACCGGTTCAAGGAATTGGGCCAGCCCTTTCCCGTCGAGCTCGCCGCGCACATCATCGAGCAGTCCGCCGCCGGTCTGCATTACGCCCATACGTATAAAGATAAAATCAGCGGAGACGCGCTAAACGTCGTCCATCGCGACATCAGTCCCCAGAACGTTCTCGTATCGTACGAAGGCGGAGTGAAGATCATCGACTTCGGAATCGCGAAAGCGACGACGAATAGCGAGAACACGCGGGCCGGCGTGATCAAGGGCAAGCCGAGCTATCTTTCGCCCGAACAGATTTCCGGAGATCCTCTCGACGGGCGCACGGATCTTTTCGCCTTGGGGGCGGTTTTCTGGGAACTTCTCGTGGGGCGAAAGCTTTTCTCCGGGGAAAACGACCTGGCGGTCTTGAAGATGATCGAGAGCTGCAGTACTTCGGTACGGCGCCCTTCCGAGCTCAATCCGAACGTGCCGAAGGATCTCGATGCGATTGTGATGAAGCTTTTGGCGAAGTCTCCGGACAAACGATTCAATACCGGAGACGAACTTCAGCGCACCTTGCGCAGGTTTCTCGCGGCCTACGCCCCCGAGTTCTCGGGAAGCGATCTTTCACACGTCACCAAAGAGCTTTTCCAGCGTGAAATCGTTGAAGACCGGAAAAAGATCCAAAAACTGAACGACCGGGTGGAACAACTTCTTCAAAACGATATTCCCGACATCAATCCTCAAAACGGGGAAGGATCGTCCGGACGACGCGAAGAGACCACGACGTTCGTCGCACGGCCGGGGCTCCCAAAAGCCGCCGCGGAATTCAAAGTCGATCTTCCCAAGCATCAAGCACCGCTGGCGATCGAGCGTCCTCCCGTGCGAGTCCCGCCTCGTCCGGCGCCGACCTCCCGCGGGGGCACCGTCATCGGTTCTCCCGGCACCCTAGGAACGTCTACGCCTCCAGGGGCGTACCATCTTTCCCGAACTAATCTGACCCGCGCCGGTACGATCGGGTACAACCCGCCCCGTTCGGGCTTCGGGTGGAAAGGGGTGGCCGCCACGGTCGCGGTCGTTTTGGGCGCCGCATGGCTTTCTCCAAAGTTCGGATATCAGGTCCCGCTCCTTTCGGCCATGCTCGGGTCACAAGTCACCAATCGGCTTCCCGCCGCGGACACGCCGACCGAAGATCCGCGTACGAAGCAGGCGCCGGGATCGGAATCCCCCAAAACTCCGCCGGCCAAGCTTCGTTTGAATATTTTCCCGGAAGGGACGGATACGCGGATTTCCGTGAATGGAAAATTCGCGGAGGCGGGAAGTTCGGTGATCGAAGTTCCCACCGATGCGCCGCTCGATCTCTTAGTGCAGCGGCCCGGATTCGAATCGTTTCGCAGCGAATTCAAAATCGATTCCCGCTCTTTGGGTTCGACCGGAGAGTATTTGAAACAAATCAATCTGGAGCCGGAGCGCGGCCGTGAGCCGACGATGGTAATCAAAGGGGATAACCGCGGTTATCTCACCGTACGATCCACTCCAGGCGCGGACACGAAAATTTTCGTCGATGGAACGTATTGGGGCCGAAAGTACGCGCCCTTTGAAATGCTTCCGGTTCCGACGGGAAAAATCAGCTTGCAGCTCTACAACGCTACGCTTGATCTTGAGGATCAAATCGCATTGCAGGTGGAAAAAAACCGTACCAAGCAGGTGCAATCGAACCTCCGTCCGCGACGCCATGGCGAACGTACCCCGAGCGGCGGGCCGTCAGGGAATTGACGCTATGTCGAGTTTCGTCTGCTTCTTTACCGAAGTTCCTTGGCCGTGTTAGCTTTTCTTTACAGAGTTTAAATGAAGAAAGCACGTATCCTCCTTATTGAAGACCACCTCGAAACGAGAAAATTTCTCGAAACGATGCTGTCGAAAGAATACGAGATTTTGACCGCCGAAAACGCGGTCATCGGAATCGACTATGCGAGAAACCGCCAACCCGATTTGATTTTGCTCGACGTGGTACTGCCGATCCTTTCCGGACTCGATGCTTGCTCATTGATGAAGCAAGACGAAAAGACCAAGCGCGTCCCGCTGATTTTGCTGTCGGTGAAGAACACGCAGTCCGATGTCACCAAGGGTCTCAGCGTCGGGGCGGACGACTATCTTCCGAAGCCTTTTGATTTCCGCGAATTGGAAGCGCGAATCCAAGCGAGGCTTCGCAAAGCGGCGTCGGTCGAAGTAGCGCCGATTGAGATCGGGGATCTCCGGATCGAGCCCGACACGAGAGATGTGAGTTACGGCGGCCGGAAGGCCCACCTTACGCTGACGGAGTTCGATATCCTGCGATTTCTGGCGAGTCAGTTCGGAAACGTCGTCTCGCGCGATGCGATCCTCAAGGAAGTTTGGAAGGACGGAGCCGGCAAGACGAACGACCGCACGATCGATGTCCATATTCGGGCCCTTCGAAAGAAAATTCCTTCGCTGACCAAACACATCATCTCAATTTACGGCGTCGGCTATAAATACGAGGAATAGCGTGTATCGCAGGCGGAGTTAGGCGGCGCGCTTGAAGTTCGCGGTGACGAACTCTTCGGTGATCTCTTCTTCGACGTCGCCCCAAGTCCGATGGGCGTCGCAAAACGTCTTCACCAGCTGCTCGTCGAACTGGCGCCCCGCGAATTGCCGGAGTTCCCGGTACGCGATCGAATTCGGAAGACCCGCGCGATAGGGGCGGGTCGTGGTCATGGCGTCGAACGTATCGGCGATCAAAATCACGCGAGCGGACACGGGGATGTCGTCCCCGCGGATGCGGTCCGGGTATCCTTTCCCGTCCAGTCGTTCGTGGTGATGGCGGACTCCGGGAAGAATATCCCGGAAGAAAGGAATCAGCGAAAGCGGCTGGAGAATTTCAGCGCTTTTGATCGGGTGGACGCGGATCACGGCTTGTTCTTCCGCCGTCAGGCGTCCCGGTTTCAAAAGGATCGAGTCGGGAATCGCGATTTTCCCTAGGTCGTGAAAGATGCTCGAGTACTCGATCACCTTCTGCTCGTATTCGTTCAGGCCGGCCGCATGCGCGAGCAAGCGCGCGTTTCGCGCGACTCGTCGGCAATGGCCATAAGTGTAAGGATCCCGCTCCTTCAAGGCCGCGAGCAGGCTCATCATCACTTTTTCAGCCCAGTCTGGAATATCGTCCCAAGCCATGCCTCTGCTTATCGGCGCGAGACCCACCGGAATTCACCGAAAGTTTTTTGACGGTTCCGAGTTTTCCCGACTGGGAAAATTCTCGCTATCGGTTCCACGCGTGGATCCGCCGAAAGGATCTAGGAAGGCGCGTAACCCGCGGCTTCAGCAAGGATGCTTAAACGATGATTCGACGTTTCTCCCCATCGCCCGCCACTGCTTCGATTGCGACGATTGTTGCAGCCGGAGTGCTCGCGTTCGCCGCGCTCGCCGGCACGGCGGGGGTGGCCCACGCCACGGGAGGGGACCGCATTCCGGG
>CAZAKW010000002.1:24823-32681 GCA_964485835.1 uncultured Bacteriovoracaceae bacterium | reverse complement strand
TTTTCCGCATGGATCGTCAGCTCTCGCGCCCGCTCGAGCGCTTCGCGCGCTCCGGTCCCTCTATTCCCTTTAGAGGCGTTTCGCCAGGGCGTCGAGCACTCTTCCGAATCCGCGGCGCACCCAAGTTGGCGAACGATCTAATAGGGGGATTATTCGCGGAGACGTCCCGTAATAAACGACGATAAAATAACGCCCAATTCGGGTCTTGCGTAACGATTGATCACGAAACGTCCGGAGTCTAGGCAAGGTCTCGAAAGCCGTGACGTCCAGAAGCGAGGTCGCGACGAAGCACTTTTCCCCCGTTAGCGCGGTGTAGGCGGCCTTGAACTCGGCCCGGTGCCGACACCGTCCGCTCCCCAAATACTTACGGAGCGCTTCGCCGGAAAGGGCTTGGAATGGCATCCCTTTGGAAAAGTTCACGTACTTTTGCAGACAGAGCGAAAGTTCTTCTTTTTGGTCCGCACGCTTCGCTCGGTCGTAAAGCTTGGCCATATCCCAGTAAATGCCCGAGAGCATGACGATTTCGTAGAGATCTTTCGTGCGGTCAAAGAGGTCGATGGTCAGCCCGTCGCGCCCGCTTTTTTTCCACATCTCCAGAATCAGGATGTACTGCTGATATTTTTTGATGCTCTCAATGGGGTGGCCACTTTGGGATAGACGAACGCCTTCCTTCGCGATCTCGATTCGTCTGCGGAGCAGGTCCTTGCGTTGCTCTTCTTGCTGTCGCCGGAGTTGCTTTTCAATCCGGGAGCGGAGAATCGTACGCGAGGGGCGTTCCTTCTTATCGGTCATTTGATTTTATCCTAACCCGTACGGGTCGACGTCCACAAGAAGCGGCCATTTTTCCCGTTGGGCCAAGCGCTTCGCGAGGCCGATGGAGTTGCCTAGCGCCTGCACGGAAGACGACTTGATCAAAATATCCCAACGAAAGATTCCTTTTGCGCGTTCCAAAAACGCCTCCGACGGACCTAAAAACTCGAGTTGGATCGGAGTTGGATGGGCCTCCAGTTGCGGACGTGAACTTTCCAAAAGCCGGGCCAGCCGCTCGCAGCGCGAGACGGCGTCATTTCGTTCGGTCGCCTCGACCCGAAGACGCGCCATTCGTCCGAAGGGCGGATACGAAAGAGCTTTTCGAAGATCGAGTTCTTCGGCCAAAAAATCTTCTTCGCTTCGCTCTCCCCGCAAAACGGCGAGTACGGGAGCGTCGGGTTGGTAAGTTTGGATCAAAACCCGGCCCGGCAATTCGCCTCGACCCGCGCGTCCCGCGACCTGGGAAAGAATTTGGAGGGCGCGTTCGGGGGCTCTAAAATCGGGATATCGAAATAAAGCATCCGCGAGCACGACAACGACGAGAGTGACCTTCGGAAAATCATGCCCTTTGGCCAGCATCTGGGTGCCGAGCAGGATCTGGGCCTCGCCGTTTCGAAAGGCCGTGAGCGTTTTTTCAAGCCGGCTAGCGCTCGTGACCGCGTCGCGGTCCAGTCGGAGAATTTTCGCCTCGGGAATCAGCTTAGGGATTTCCTCTTCGAGACTTTCCGTGCCCGCGCCGATCGGATCGAGATCCACCGCCTGGCACTTCCCGCAGAAGTCCGGAATCGGCTCGGCGTGGGCGCAAACGTGGCAGCGAAGTTCTCGGCTGCGTTTATGGACGGTGAGTGAAATCGAGCAATTCGGGCAATCCGACGTCTCGCCGCAGTCACGGCAGCGGAGGAAGGCGGCGAATCCGCGGCGGTTGAGATAAATCATCACCTGCTCGCCACGGGCGATTGTTTCGCGGATTTCGGTAAGCGTCTTTTCGGCGATCGCGGCTTGAATCCCTTCGACTCGCAGTTCCTCAGCCAGATCGACGATTTCGATCGTCGGCATTCCTCCGGTTGCGTACCGCGCGGGAAGCTCGAACTTGCGGTACCGTCCCTCTCTCGCTCGTTCGCGGGTTTCAAGGCTCGGGGTTGCGCTTCCCAAAACAACGATCGCACCGGCCGTTTTCGCCCGTACGATCGCAAGATCGCGGGCGTGGTAACGAACGCGGTCGTCTTGCTTATAGGTTGGGTCGTGTTCCTCGTCGACGAGGATCAATCCGAGATCCCGAATCGGCGCGAAAACCGCGGAGCGCGCGCCGACGACCACTCGGATCTCGCCCCGCCTTAGCGCTGCGCCCTGATCTCTCCGATTCCCGTCGGACATGGCGGAATGCCAACGAGCGACGCTCTCGCCGATGCCGCTTTCAAGCCTTTCGTGAAGTTGGGAAGTGAGGGCGATTTCGGGGACCAGGAGAATCACTCCCTTTCCTTCGGCCAGCACCCGCTTCGCAAGTTCGATATAGACTTCGGTTTTCCCGCTGCCGGTTACGCCATGAAGCAGTGCCACTTTCCCCGAAGCCTCGCCAGGATTCGAATTTCGAAAATCTTCAAGCCCTTTTAGCGCCACCATTTGGTCCGAATTTAAATGAATCGTTCGGGCGGCCACGGTATTCCGAGAGAGAATTTTGGCTTCCCGTTTCGTGGAACGAAGACCGAGGGATGCCGGCGGGCAGGCGGCGGCCAGAAGTTCGCCTAAGGGCTGGGCGTAGTACTTCGTAGCCCATCGACAAAGTTCGAAAACGTCGCTTGGGATGCGGTCTTCATTATCCCCGATTTCAATCAGCGTCTTTAGTTTCGTGGGATCCATTCCCTCGGGCAGTTCGGTATGGGGTCGGGGCGAATCGACGGTGAAACCTAGCACGGTCGAACGGCCAAAAGGAACTTTCACCCAAGTTCCAGGCACGAGCGGCCCGGTATGGGTCGAAGGGACGGCATAGGTGAAAAAAGAATCGAGGGGTCGGGGAACCGCGACCGATACGAGACGTCTGCCTAGCGAATCCACTGCACCCATTGTTCGATGAGCGCGCGTTGATCGCTTGGGATCGACGACGGGATCGCCGGGAGGCCCTGGACCTGGATGGCTTTCATGTCGGCGAGATCAGGATTGGGGATCACTTCCATCGCTTCGCCTTTAAGAACGAACTCCCCCCCGCGGTAGATCGAAATCGAGCGCGCGTACGGAAAATTTGCGGCGGCTTTGGTTTCTTCAAACCGGATTTCATGGTCGCTGTGCACCAGTTTGAGCGGGACAAATTCGTCTTTCAAGATCCATAGCGCCGGCGTCCCACGTCCTGTGATCCATCCCACTTTTTTATCCAGCCGTCCGATCGAGGTCGTTTCCGCCGCACGCCGTTCCGGCTCGCCCGGAAGGGCGAGGAGTTCGGCCTCCGTCACGACGGGAATCCCGGCGGTTTTCAAGGCGGTCATCAGCGTGGATGGATTCGTCTCGAAGAGAAGGAGGCTCGGCAAGCTATCGTTCGCGCCTAGCTTGCGCTCGAACGCATAAATTTCGCGATCGTCTTGGTCAAGAAATCGAGCTTTCCAGATCTTCGTCGCGGCGTTGTAATAGCCGATCTCTCGGATTTGGGAATGCGTCCCGGTGATGCGGGTTTTGATGCGAATCGATTTCAAAGCGCGATGTTTTTTCGCAAGCGTTTCGATTTGAAAGCTCGATGGCGGAACGTACGCCCATGCCGAGGTCACGCTTAACGCCGCGCCAAGAAGCAACGAAACTCCGATTCGGATTCGCGAAAAGATCATAGTCCCGGTTTTCCCATCAATTCGAGATGCTTTCTCATGAGCCCGCGTACGTCGTCGGCTAAATCCGGGCGCTTTAATGCGAACGCGAGAGTCGCGTCGATATAGCCGATCCGATCTCCCGTATCGTAGCGGGTTCCTTCAAAGGCGTAGGCCAAAAGTTTTTCTCGCTCCGCGAGGGTTTTGAGTCCATCCGTCAACTGGATCTCGCCGCCCTTACCGGGCGCCGTGTTTCGAAGAATCTCAAAAATCGTTGGCGAAAGGACGTAACGGCCAGGAATCGCCAGTTGTGAAGGCGCTTGATCCGGAGCCGGCTTTTCGACCAGCGTGCGGACGCGGGTCAAACGCTCGTCCACGCGGTCGCCGCCGACAATTCCGTACTTGGAGACCTCGCGTTGGGGTACCGTCATCACCCCCACCACGGAAGCGGTTTCGCGCTCGGCGACTTCGATCAATTGTTTGATGCACGGTACTTTTGAGTCCACCAAATCGTCCCCCAGCAGGACGGCAAAAGGCTCGTTTCCGATCAAGGGCTCCGCGCATAATACGGCATGGCCGAGGCCCATCGGGTTCTTTTGCCGGATCGTCATGATGTTGCAAAGTTTGGCGATATTCCGTGATACGTCGGCGAGGGCCGAATTGCCTTTACGATCAAGGATCGTTTCGATTTCGAAGGAATAATCGAAATGGTCGACGATCGAGTCTTTATTGCGCCCGGTGATGAAAACGATGTCGCGAATTCCGGCGCGGACGGCTTCTTCGACGATGTACTGGATCATTGGAATATCAATGATCGGTAACATTTCTTTGGGGGTGGCTTTGGTCGCGGGAAGAAAACGTGTGCCTAAGCCCGCACAAGGGATGACTGCTTTACGAATCTTCATCTTCGAGACTCTACCTGAGGCGAAAGGGTTGTGGAAGCTGCGGCTTCTCGACTAAGCTACGGACAAAGCGAGCGTCGCGAAGGGATTAATGCATAATGTTATTAAAAAAACGTCTCGGTTTTTTAATGTGGATGGTTCTTACCGCTTTGAGCGCGTCGCCCGCGATCGCGATCGACTATCACTCCCCACGGGCGGCGGGTTTAGGTGGCGCCGGGCGAGGAGCTCCGATTCTGACCGACGCGCTTTATATGAATCCGGCGATGATGTCGTTTCTACCGTCGTATTCCGTCGCGATCAGCCGGAATTCTTTCGCGGGCCCGCATGATACGGAGCCGAAAGGGCGGGTTATCAATGCGTCGATCCAGGACGGGACGAATCCCCTTTTTCAGGCCGGAGTCGGCTACACCCGAAAAACGTACGGACGTGAAGTCCACGTCGGCGCTTCTAAAAAATTGATCGAACAATTCGGATTGGGCATCGGTGGGAAATACCTCTTTGGTAGCGAATCGCGGCCGACCGCCCAAGACGCGACTTTTTCGGCGCTCGGCGCCCCCTTTCCATTTTTACAGACGGGGCTGATCGTTGACAATCTCTTGGAAACGGACAAGACCAAGGCGTGGAATCGTTACCGCGAGTTCGCCCTCGGATTTAAATTCAATATCGATCGAATTCTTTTGTTTTACGTGGATCCCCACGTCGTTCCCGGAAAGCCCGGCGATTCGTTCGGATATCAGGCGGGCGTCGAGCTGCCGATCATGGCGGACCTTTTCTTGCGAGGCGGGTTGAACCGTAATTCTTTTCAACCCCATATCGGCGCTTACGGTCGTGGGCACGGTTTTGGTTTCGGATGGGCTTTTCCCCGACTGTCCGTCGATCTAGCGCTCACGCGTACGTTTGAGCCGGTACGGACCAATAACTTCCTGTTCTCTTTTACCATGATTTGACGTGGGCATGGAAACGGACGCATCGGCCGAAAAAGAACTCTCGCCGTTTGAAGTGCTCCAGGAATCCTGGCCTTCCCTTACGACTGTCCAACGCCACGACGGATTCGCTGCGCTTCCCCGTGAGGATGCCGAAGATCTATTCATCAGCCTAAGTTCCGCGGACCAATACGAATTGATTTACGACCTGCCCAACCCCCAGCGGCGAGGCTGGCTGCGCTTGCTGGCGCCCGACGACGCGGCCGATTTGATCCAGCAATTTCGTCACGACGAACGTGCGCAGATGCTCGCGCTTTTGGATATCGCCACGATGCGGGAAGTGGTCGCCTTGCTTGCTTACGCGGAGGACGACGCGGGGGGGTTGATGAACCCGCGTTTTCTTCGGTTACGTCCCGACGTTTCGGTTGATGTTGCGATTCGGTACACGCGTGCACAATCAAAAGCGAAGATTGAGACGATCCATTACGTTTACGTGCTCGATCAGGAACAGCGCCTGGTGGGCGCCCTTTCCTTTCGCGATCTCTTTTTGGCTCCGCCGGAAAAACTGGTGAGCGAGGTGATGGTCACCGACCTAGTTTCGCTTCCCGAAGACATGGACCAAGAAGAGGTCGGAAGAAAGTTTGCGCAATGCGGACTTTCGGCCCTTCCCGTGGTCGACGCCGAAGGCCGGATGAAAGGGATCGTGACGGTCGATGACGTCGTCGAAGTCGTCGAGGAAGAAGCAACCGAAGATATCCACAAACTCGGGGGTACCGAAGCCCTCGACGAACCCTATCTCCAGATCTCCCTTTTTAGGATGATCAAAAAAAGGGCCGGGTGGCTCACCTTTCTTTTCATGGGCGAAATGCTGACCGCGACCGCCATGCAGTTTTACGAGCGACAGATCGAGCGCGCCGTAGTCTTGGCCCTCTTCATCCCTTTGATTATTTCTTCGGGAGGCAATTCCGGCTCCCAGGCGACTTCGCTTGTGATTCGCGCGATGGCGCTCCAGGAAGTGCGATTGCGGGATTGGTGGCGAGTGCTTGGACGAGAACTCGTGGCCGGTCTTTCATTGGGCGCTATCTTGGGTGCGATCGGGATGTTGCGGATTATGGCGTGGCCGAGCCGAAACGAACTTTACGGCGAACATTACCAGATGATCGCCGCGACCGTCGCGACCGCGCTGGTGGGGGTCGTCCTTTGGGGATCCATTGCCGGGTCGATGTTACCATTTTTGCTTCGCCGAGTCGGGTTCGACCCCGCTACTTCCTCAGCGCCTTTCGTCGCCACGCTTGTGGACGTCACCGGACTGGTGATTTATTTCTCGGTCGCGAGCACCTTGCTCAGGGGTCTTTTGCTCTAAACCGCGATAGCCTCATTTAGTGAGGATCGATTTAATTAAATAATTTCAATACTTTAACACGAACGTTTTCCCTTGCGTAGCCAGGTACCGTTTCATATAACGCTATGCGTCTATGAAAAAACACCCTTTGTCTTCCCGGTTCTGGATTTACTCTCTTCCTTTGGTCTGCGCGCTTTCGGCAGTGGCCTTAAGCTGCGGGAAAGAGGATCGCCCGGAGCCGCAAAAACTTGCCCAGGAAGTCGTAACGACTGAACTCGACCGGGCATGTGCATCTCCGATTTTCGGCATGGGACGCCGACTGGGTTACGGAGAACTTGAAAGTTTTGAGGACATGAAATTGGCCCTGGAAACAGTGCATTTTCGGGACGTGATTTGGCGAAGCCCTAACGATGTCGAGCTGGCCTATCAAGTCGACTTGAATATGCGATTGAACCCGGAGCAATTTTTGGTCCCGGAGCATGCCGTGAACTGTATCGAGGAAAATCGTCCTTCCAAACGCGCAGAGCGACTTTCTCGCACCATGATCCCCGTGCCGGGCGACCTCCACCTTCCTTCCGCCCGAATCACGGTTTTTGACGAAGCTTCCGCGGACCGGGATCGCTTGTACAACTATCCGCGGATCTCCGAGGTGACCTTTTCGAGTAAAGGCTATTTCTCATTCAATCAGAACTGGGCCCCCTATTCGAAAATGCAATCGCTCGGGCACTACCTTAACCACCTCCAATACCGAGCTCTTTACGACCGAGTCGAGGTGCGGGAAATGGGCTACGGTCGGATCGGGATCTTCGCTGAGAAAAACGTCGAGGGCGAGCGCGCCCAGCTTCTGGTCGTGATGAAGAAGTAGCCGGGATTACAGTCTCGAATCGGCCGAAACGGCGCCCTTGGCACCGGGTCTTCGCCTATGTTACGACCGTAGCACGGTCTCGTAGCTCAGCTGGATAGAGCGTTGCCCTCCGGAGGCAAAGGTCAGAGGTTCGAATCCTCTCGGGCGCGCCAACTTATCTTAAAATCACCAAAAAATATTAGTGAATGCTTTCAAGGGCTGTTTTGATAGCCGATGTATCAAAGCTTTGA
>CAZAKW010000002.1:22613-24813 GCA_964485835.1 uncultured Bacteriovoracaceae bacterium | reverse complement strand
TTCATTCCTTCTACCCCCATTAAATTTAGGCCAAATTTTTAAAGCGCTCATCCGCTCGCCGCGCATCCATGCGCTATGGGACCCTTTGGATGGGCATCCTGCCCTCCCAACTCGGGATGAGCGCTTTAAAAATTTGGCCTAAATTTAATGGGGGTGGGCTGAGTTTAGCGAGTGGTGGTCCCGAGAGGATTCGAAGCGGAGTGAGCGACCGCGGGAGACGCCGCAGGCGTTTCGCGCGGATTGGCGGGCACGATGCGCGACAAAGCTCACGGAGGGGAGGCTTCGAGGCCACAATGGCTAAAGGGCTGCGAAGCGCAGGAGCGCTTCGAGCAAAGCTTTCGATTCGCAGGAGGCGAATCGGAGAAGTGGCCGAATCCTCTCGGGACCACCATTCAAGTCGTTAGGTGAACTGCGGACAGAAAGTTTTTTTCTAAGGATTTCAAGGGAGACCGGCGTCCGTTCGTATTCGCCCTTTCTCCAATCGGTTTCCAGGAATAGAGGTAAGGAAAAACGTACTTCTTGTTTATGACAGCGATCGAATTACAAACTCCACCAGCCTGATCGCGGTTTCGGGTGCGCGGGTAAACAAAGGAATTGCGGTTGAGCCCAGGCTCGAAGACTTTGGATTTCGACGCTTTCTATTGCTTGACCTAGGTTCACCACTAGTGATACACTCTTTGCAGAGGTGCTGCAATGCCGACCAAAAACCCCAGACTGAACGTTGTTTTGAGTGATGAACTCTACGAAATGGTTGAGAAAATCGCCAAACAAGAAGGCAAATCCCTATCTGTGGTCGCGAAGGAATTGATGGAGGACGCGCTTGAAAAGCATGAAGACATGCTTTTGTCTGAAATGGCGATGAAGCGTGAGGCAAAGTCCAAGAAAACGATCCCTCATGACAAAGCCTGGAAGTAAGGTATATCGAATCGAATATCTCGAAAACGTCGTTTCCGAAGATATTCCAGCCCTCCCAAAGACGATGAGGGAACTCATAAAAAGGGCGATCGAAACTCGCCTAACCGTCGAGCCCGTCGGGCTGGGTAAGCCGCTACGGTACAGCTTTGTCGGTCACCGCAGAATTCGAGTCGGCGACTACCGGATCGTCTATCGCGTCGACCCAAAACTGGCTGTCGTCACAATCGTCTTCATCAAGCATCGTAAGGATGTCTATGAAGATTGAGTCCGCCGAAGTCACGCTGACCGCTGCCGATCCTCGATTTGCTGACCTCTTTTACGAATGGCGACAGGATCCCTTGGCCCGGAGACTAAACCCCCTAGATTCCCTAACCGTTGAACAGCTCGGGCTAAGGCTAAGTTCCTCGAGTTCGGATCTCTCTGAATTTGAGTCGGTGACCTCATTCTTTTGGTTTATCAGCCAAAGCGATGAAAAAATCGGATGGGTCAGCCTATCCAATATTAACAAACGGATGCTCACGATTGAGCTTGGTTACGGAGTTTCACCAATGTTTCGTTCACAGGGTATCGCTTCGCGAGCGGTGGCTCTCATTTCGAAATCGATTTTCGAAAAAACTCCTGTGCGGAAAATCATCGCGTATGTGCATGAAAAAAATGCGCCGTCGATTCGACTTCTTGGACGGATTGGTTTTCGACAAGAGGGACTCCTTCGGGAGCACTATCTTATCGATGGAGCACCGGCGAGCCAGGTCATTTTCGGACTATTGAAGTCGGACGAAAATCCCTAAGTTCTGCGCCGAACCTCACGCACGAAAACGAAAGAATTCGGACTCAAAACGCATAGATGACGCCGGTAGGACATGTGCGCCATCTCCAAGACTCTTGTTTCGAGGACCTGCCGGTAGTCGCCTATGTAAAGACATTCAGTGCATGGCGTTGGATCGTTCCATGCAAAACTCAACGGTCGCCGGCATTGAATCAAAAATTTATCTAATCCGGGGACAAAAGGTCCTTCTAGACTCGGACCTAGCTTTCCTCTATGGCGTTGAGACCAAAGTGCTGAACCAGGCTGTCCGTCGGAATGCCGACCGTTTTCCCGCTGACTTCGTGTTCCAACTTAATGAAAATGAGGAAGAATTTTTGAGGTCACAAGTTGTGACCTCAAAATCCGGGAGTGGTGGAAGGCGCTATAATACGATGGTTTTTACCGAATATGGGGTCGCAATGCTTTCCAGCGTCCTAAGAAGTGATAGAGCGATCCAAGTGAATATCGCTATCATGCGGG
>CAZAKW010000002.1:0-22513 GCA_964485835.1 uncultured Bacteriovoracaceae bacterium | reverse complement strand
GAGCATACGCGCTGCCAGCGCTCGGATGGCCAAAAATTTAGCGTAGCACCTCGGACGAAAAGTCCGGGGCGTTCGCTTTTTCAGGAAGCCCGTTTATTTTCGCCCACCATCAGGCCCGACCGTCGCAAGGTTGCCAGCTTCGCGAGGTCGATCTTCTTCTTCAGCCACCGCTCGCCGTAGCGAAGAATCGCAACCGGCTTTCTACTTCCGAGCGCAAGAATCGACCACTTCGGTGCAGCGGCCATCAGTTTCAGGTAATCCGTAGCAAGTCTCCGTCGATTGGATCACGACCTGGGCGATCTCGGCGTAGCCTTGCATCGGCCGAAAATCCTTACCGAAGATGAGCGTAGTCGAGACACTTTCAACCGTCGGGAAGGAATCTTCGTCCTTCGAGAGAAGCGTTGCCGCGGCCCCAAAGAATTCGTAGCCGTCGGCGGTCAGTTGTGCCGGAAGCGAACCACATTTGAGGATGCGGGCGCCTAGTGTTATCGCTGAAGGGTCGAATCGATCGGCGAAAGCAGAAACAGACGAGAGCGCGAGTAATACGGATACGAACTTTTTCATGGAGAGGGCTTCCTTTTCGACTGGGGAGATTCAAGCGAAAAGAGCCCGAGATGGATCTCGTAGACTTCCTTCGCGCCAGTACTTTCGAGAAATTGGGAGAGATCTTGGAGGAAAGCCGAAATTCGCTTCTTCGCTTCCGGGATCAGGGCAGGATCGATCGCCACCGTCATTGCGCTATGGTTGCGCGCTGTGATCGGAACCGTCTCGAGGGCTGTGATGGACTTTTGGAGGATTTCCTTCTGCCGCTGTCGGTGGGCGGCGGTAGTCAGGTGGGGATCGGCGGTATAAAAACTTCCGGACGTTTTTCGAAGGTTTCCATCGACGCGCTCAAGCATCTCAAGCTCAAGCAAACGATCGATCGCGATCGCCGCTTCGGTTTCCGAAATTCCGAGCGACCGCGCAATCCACTTCGGCGATTCGTCGAAATCGGCGAGTTTGGTCAACTCCAGGATCGCGTAGTAATACCAGTTCCCAACTGCGCGAAAAGCATCGAGGCTTAGATCCCGGCGTGTATAGAGCGTGGCCGTTTCGGGGGCGGCGGCGAGCGAGCGTAACTTTGGACTGACCCGTTTTAATCCCTGGCGGAGCTTGGTCTTTCCGATCGATTTCAAAAAAGCGTCCTGCTCGCGAATGTCCAAGCCGAGCTTTTCCATGAGGCGTTTCGCGAGGATGGCGGCCGGAACCCGCTTGCCGGAGAGAATCTGGGAGCAGACGCTTGAGTCGACCTCCAGGCTTGCTGCAAACGCGCGCAAACTGTAGCGCGGATTCCGCTCGAGGCGTTGTTCGAACGCCTCGCGAATCACTTTGCGGTAGTAGGGGAACGGGCTCATGGGCGCAACCTAAACACAGGGCGCGATATTGACAAGACTATTAGCAATGATGTGCGTCAGATAGTAACTAATTGCAAATCGCCCTAGCGGTAGCCATGCAATAAATTACTTGTTCGTCCTAAGGCGCCCCCGTCACTATAGAGGTTCAACCCCACGAAAGGTTCTTTATGAAAATCCATGGTCGGATTCGTTCGTTTATTCTCGCCTCCATCTGTTTTGCCGCTTCTCCCGCTTTCGCGGCGGACTCTAGCTCAGGCTGCGGCCTGGGGTGGGAAGTCACCCAGAAGCAGTCCTTGGTTTCCTCGGCGATTCGCTCGACGACGAACACGTTTTTGCCCAATACCTTTTCGATGACGTTCGGAACTTCGGGTTGCACGAAGCATTCGATCGTTAAGAACGAAAGCGAGCAGATGTATTTCGTCGAATCCAATTTGGAGCAACTCTCTTTGGAAATGGCGAAAGGCGACGGCGAGTACCTGCGTAGTTTTGCGGCCATGATGGGCTGCACGGATTCGTACTCCCAATTTTCGACATCCGTCCAGAAACGTTATTCGGAGATCTTTATCGACGCTGCGACTCCGGGACTCGTCCTTGAAGGCGTGAGACGCGAAATTCGTCTCAATCCGGAATTAGCGCATACCTGCGGTGCGACGACTTAATTTTTTCATCCTGATGCTTGGGCTGGTTTCTTTCTCTGCAAGGGGCGAGATTCCAGCCTCCTTTATCGATGCGGAGCAAATTCGGTCGATCGCCGAGAGTCGCGGGTGGCGTAGACTTCTCCATTATCGCTCCCCATTTTTACGAAGCGAAAGAAGCGACGTTGATTCAATCTCGTTCTTCTTGTCTTCCGCCGGAAAGTCCGATTCCGAGAGCGAACTTCGCGCGACGCTTGAAGCATTTCTCCAAGCGGATCCAAACTACCGGTCATCGGGCCCGATCGAGCAACCCGCCGCATGCTCTTTTCCAGCGCGGCGAGCATTTCTAGAAGCGAAGCTGGGGAAACGGTTTCCAGATCTGGAATGTACCGCATTCTCGGATTGGAAAAAGGGAATCGATGCCCAAGCGGCGACGCTGGTTTATTCCGCCGCCTATCCCGGAAATCCAGCGTCCATGTTCGGCCACACCTTCTTAAGGCTAGATCGTGACACGGATCCGGCGCGTGGTTTGAGCCAGGGGTCCCACCTCCGAAGTTACAGCGTTGATTTCTCGGCCTCGATCGGCCCTGACGAAAATCCGGCAAAATACGCGCTCTGGGGGTTAATCGGGGGGTACGAAGGGCGGTTCGATTTAGGCCCCTATTACCGAAAAGTGAATCAGTACGCGTTTTTTGAAAGCCGTGATCTCTGGGAGTATCGCCTTTCGCTTACGCCTCCGGAAGTCGATCAGCTGGTGCGCCATGTCTGGGAACTCTTTGCTTTGGCGGGATATGACTATTACTTCTTGGATGAGAACTGCTCGCTTCGGATTTTAGCTTTGCTTGAAGCGGTTCGCGGAGACTGGGATTTGCTCCGGGGATTTCCAGTCTCCGTCATTCCGATCGAGACGATAAAGCGCGTGATCGACACTCCTGGGGCCGTTGCCCATATCCACCACCGCGCCTCACTAAAGCACGAGATGAATCGGACGATCGATGCCCTTTCCGAAAAGGATAAACGGAGCGTAGAGCGTGCGTATAAAAATAAAGCCCTAGCTAAAGACGAAGTCCCGTTCTCTGCGAACGCGTTGGATGCTTTGAGTGCGGCCCAATCGTATAAGAAGGCTCGAACAAATTTCGAGCCCTCAAGCGCCGATGCACATTTTTTGAAAAGTATCCTACTTGCGCGAAGCAAGGCCGGCGCTTCGTCTCCCGGCTCGTCGGGTCCGCCGCCGCCCGCACCTCATCTTTCCCACGGAACCTCGTTGGTTTTCTTCAGCGGTGGTGTTCGGGAAGGCGAACCGCAATTCGAAGCGGGAATGTATGCTTTTCGTCATGACTTTTTGGATCCCATGCCTTCGTTCAATCCCGATTCCGAAATTCGCGTGCTCGGACTTCGAGCGGAGAAGCGCGCGGGCGCCGGCTTGCGGCTCGCGCAAGTGGATTTGCTTGCCATGGCGTCCTTAGCGCCTTGGTCGAGCCTTGACCCCCAAACCTCGTGGCGCGTCGGGGTCGAGTGGCGTCGTGTTCCTGAAGTGCTTGATCCAGGGCGAGGGGAATGGAAGGGGTCCGGCGGATACGGAATGGGTTTGAAGGTTTGGAGAAGTTCTCTCATCTATCTCCTCGGTACGGGAGAAGTCGAGAAGTCCGGCGTATTCCGACACCACTTCCGAATTTCTCTTGGGCCGGAATTTGGAGCGGTCATCCGAATCGTACCCGACCGTTTATCAATCATCGCCCGTTTGGCGCCGCTTTGGGATGCGTTTCGCGCGGTAAGCGGGAGAGAATGGATGGCAAGCGCCGAGTTTCAAATGGGATACGCTTGGTCCCGAAACATCGACACTCGGATTAGCGCGCGCCGCGAAACTTTCGGTCGAACCGAAGGCGAGTCGACGTTTTTACTGCGGAGTGGATTTCGTTTCTAAAGGGCGCTGAATAAAATAAAGCAGGCCGCTTGCGACTGGAGTTCCCTACGACGGGTTTCCGCAAGCGGCCTGGCTGCCTCTGTAGGGCATTCTCTTGCTCCTTGATGAAAGGAGAGGGCAGTTCTTTATCCCAGCATGCGAAATTGCCCTCCTTCGGACGAAGCCGCTTTTTCGCAAAGCTGCTCCAATCGATCGTGAATGATTTTGTATTTGGATTGAAGTTCGCCGTAAAAAATACCCGAATCGATGAGCTCTTCGTGACATTCCCTCAAATTGAGCAAGGCCGCGAAGAAATGCCGCCCTTCGTCCGACGCCTTTTGGGCATGCAGGCTATGGGTGAACGATTGGATCATCTGCTCCGCACTTCGGAGAAGACGATTCTTTTTTTGGGCTTCGGCGATATCGGCGATTAAACAGAGTTGATGGAATGAAAGAGCGAACTGGTAGGTCAGATAGTTCTTGAACATCAAAGTCCTCCTTGAGCATTCAAGTCGCGTTTCCCAAACAGATAGTCCGGGAGAAGGGTCGCCAGAGCTCTTTCGATAGAATCAAACTTCCTATTTGACTCAGGACTCGCACTCCCATGCGAGCCACCCTGACACATCCTTCTTACGCAGAACTTGTGCCAATTTCCTAGAAAGGTCCGCGTAAACCACTCCGCGTATGAAAACGCCCACTTCACGCGACGCACTTCAAATGATGCGGAGAAATGCCGCGGTTCGCGCGCGAAATTTTTTCAATGATGGTGACATAATAAGGGTCGATTCGACCCTCAAAATTGTCACGCGCGCCGCGCTCTAAACCCTTGCAAACGCCCGCCTGAAGCGGGTTTTCGGGAAATGAGTGTCCGACTAAAGTTTTTCGCGCGGAGATCGATCGCCGAAAATCGCGGTACCGATTCGGACGTAAGTCGCGCCTTCGGCGATAGCGTCTTTAAAGTCGCTCGTCATGCCCATGGACAGTTCCCCGCGTGTAAGTCGTCCGAGTTCCGAGGCGAGCTCCGCGACCTTTTTGAAGGCGGGTCGAGCCCCTTCCGCCCGCGTGGGATCGGGAATCACCATTAAACCGCGAACTTCAACCGATGGAAAGGAGGCCGCAGCGATCGCGAGTTCACGCAATTCAGCTATGCGAACGCCGGATTTGCTTTCTTCGCCGTCGATGTTCACTTCGATCAGCGTGGAGAGTTTTCGCCCTTCCGCGCGTTTTTCGATTTCCTCGAAGACGCGTACCGAATTCACCCCGTGAAAAAGCGTCACCCATGGCACCAGCGTTTTGATCTTATTGGTTTGGAGATGGCCGATAAAATGCCAACGGATTTCCGCCAAGCCTTCGGCTTTCGCTTGAGCCGCCTTGGCGAACAGTTCCTGAGAATAATTCTCACCGAAATCGCGGTGACCCTCGAGATAAAGCTCACGAATCTTTTCGAAACTATGCGTTTTACTCACCGCGACTAGTTTCACCGCCATGGGATCGCGTCCCGCGGACGAAGCGGTCATAGCGACTTCGTCCCGTATATCGCGGTATCGCTGAACGAGCTCACTCATGTTTTTCTTTCCAAGCCGGCACGGTTCGAAAAAGACGTTCGAGATCTGAGACGAGCTCCGCCATCGGAAGCCCGACGACATTCGAGTAAGATCCACGAATTCCTTCGATCAGACACATGCCGATGCCTTGGGCGCCGTAAGCTCCGGCTTTGTCCATAGGTTCACCGCTAGCCACGTATTGTCGGATCGCGGCGGCGTTTAGTTTACGCATCGTGACCGAGGTAGAAACGACGGCAGAATGCCATTTTTCTATTTCTCCATCCGCAAACGAGCAAAGAACGTAGCCGGTGAGCACAACATGGGTCTTTCCGGAAATGGTGCGCAAGATCCGATTCGCCTCGGCGACCGAGGTGGGTTTATTCAGTACGCGCTTACGGTCTGGAGAAACGACGGTTGTGTCCGCGGAAATCAAAACACCGCGTCCTTTACGGTTCCGGATCTTGTCGAAGGCCGCCAGAGCCTTTTCCGTTGCGAATCGCTCGACCATCTTCCGGGGAGTCTCGCCAGGGGCCTCCACTTCGTCGATGTCCGGTATGACAGTTTCGTACTCGAAACCCACCTCACGGAGAAGTTGTTGTCGGCGAGGCGAGGTCGAGGCGAGATATATTTTCATGGGCTCGATTCGGAGGCGCTAGTAATAGAACTGATTCACGACGTAGCGAAACTGGTCCTTAAATTCACGGATATTGTCCAACCGCTCAAAGATGACGCAGACTTCGGTCGTGGAGTTTTTCTCGGAAAGAAAAAGTAAAGATCCGCCGGTTCGAAAAGTGGTCGCTAGTCCCAGACCCGCTCCCGCGATGCTGGTTTTCATCTTGTACTGATCGTCTTTGTAGACGGTGGAGAGATGGCGCAAGACCTTTTCCTTGTCGATTGACCCGTATTGGTCGGTCGCGCAAATTCCGACCTGGATGCCGTCGAACGCGATGGAGACGTCGATCTGGGCCTTACCTTCAAGTTCGATGTCGGTGTCGCGCGGAGTTTGCTCGTAAGTACGGCGGCCAGTGGTGTCGGTAGGAGCCGCAAAAATGGCGTTCATGATCAATTCGTCGACCGCATTGGCGATCGTGTTCGCCATCCTCGTGGGATACCTGGCCTTGATGAGATAGGCACGAAGCGCCTCGACCACTTGTTGTTTCTGGGTCGATCGCTTCATCTGGATCGTCTGCACTTGGGATTTTGGATGAAAAAAGTTCCGGATTCCGAAAGCGCGCTCCAAAAGCGTCGCTTTCACGACAAACGCGTACCGAATCCCCGCTTTGGTGGCCTTGTCGGGACCGTTATATTTGCGGAAGATGAAGTTACCGAAGAGGGGGCTTTCCGTAAGAAATTTACGTTCCTCCAGATCGAGATCCGAAAGATAGTGGAAATGGTTCGTATTCACGCGGTCGCTGAATAGGCCGACTTGGTCGTGGATCGCGGATTCAAACGCGCGAAAGCCCGCCTCGTTGACAAAATCAACGAAGATCGCCCCGACCTCTTTTTCTTTGATGATGGCAGCGACTTCGTGGAGATCGACCGTTTGCACGAACTCCAGTCCGGCCGTCTCCGCGATTTTTTTCGCAAAGACTACATCGTCAGATCGACTTGAGACGAGAATGAGAGATTGAGCCACCGTATTCTTAATTTTCCGGGTTAGCGCGATAAGAACGAGAAGTATTCTTCCTCAATATCGTCAAATACGGCCTTGCCCGAACATTTCGTGCATTTGAGTTCAGGAAGCTGGATTGAATTCGGATTGATGTCGGCCGTGCGAAACAACGCAATCAGCTCCGCTTTGCAATTCGTACAGGCAAATGGAACGTAGATCGACTCGACGGCGCCACCGCAGACGAAATTGGAGATCAAATTGATCTGCTCGACGATCGCCGTGGAAGCTTGAAAGAAAGTCAGCTTGACGTTCTTGTTCTGGAGCGACTGGAAGTATTTGATCCAGCCCTTTACGCCGACGGAGTTGATCCGGGTGATCTCTTTGCAGTCGACACGGACTTCGGCCGGAACCGCTCCAACCATTTCTTCGAGGTTCACCGTCTCTTCGATCGATCCGGAGAGTCGAATTGTGAGGACGGTTCCGTTCAGTTCTTTCGCGACCTTGATCATGGGGAGAATTACCTCTGCGGGAGCCGCAATCTATTGAAATCTTTCCAAATTAGTAGAGAATTTGATTATGGGGCAACAGAACTTTCGAGTCAAATTCTCGCTTGGGACGAAGCTCGTCCTCAGTTTGAGCCTGCTGTTCCTCGTGATTGTCGGGTTTCTCAGTTATTCAGCGGTAAAACTCGTCGTTGACGATAAGCAGGCCTATACGTTCCAGCTCCAGTCGATGGAGGCTTACATAGCGGGTCAAGACTTCAACGAAAAGGTCCGCCCGGTCGTCGATAATTTACGTCTCTACCTGACCTCGTTCGATCCGAGGCTCCCGATTTCGCAAATACAGGCGGAGAACATCCAAAATTTAGTAAACTCACAACTCGAAGCAGGTCTCTTTCTGGCGTTTCTGGTTAAACCAAACGGTAGCGCCACGATTTTGACGAAAAACAGCAACGCGGAAGTAAACGTGAAGACCGGGCTGAACCCGGACCAAATTGCTCCCGATTCTGCGCTGCTCGCCCAAGTCCACGCGGAGGTCCAAAAAAATTCTTTTTCCTTTCGCAGCTTCCCCCATCCCGCCGGTGGAAGCACGCCTCCCCTTTTGCTCGTCGCTTTTGGAGATATCGGTTTAAAAGATTACGAAAAGGGAATGCCAATCGGTCTTTCTTTCATCGAATCCCGCTCGCTGATTTCCAACGCTCGCTTCGGTGAAACGACGATTGCCGCTCCGGACGGGCGCATACTTGCGTCGACCGATGACCAGCGTTTTTCGGGTGCCGCCACTCTTTTGGGGCACCCCGTTTTTATGTCTGCTGTTTCGGCTAAGCTAGGATCCGGAACCAAAGAGTTTGAAATCGGGGAGACGACTTTTTTGGGGGCTTTCCGGCGGTTGCCGATCGGTCCGATTGTGGTCACCCAACTCGAAAAAAGAAAAGCGATGGCGGCCGCGTTCACGCTCGGCGAGCGGCTCGCGATGATGGGATTGATTTCTATCGTTGGAGCGATTCTCTTCGCGGTGGTGTTCTCGAGTTCGATTACTAAACCCCTCAAAAAACTCACGCTCGCGACGGCGGCGGTTGCTCGGGGCGAATTCAATTTTCAGTCTCAGGTGACGACCCGAGACGAAGTCGGGATGTTGGCAAATTCTTTCGACTTAATGTCGAGAAAAATTCAGGAATTGATCGTCGACCAAGTCAAAAAGGCCCATATGGCCGAAGAATTGAAAGTCGCCGCGGCCGTGCAAGAAAGCTTGATCCCTCCACCCGAGTATCGGGATGATCACGTCGAGATCATCGGCAGCTATCAGTCGGCCTCCGAATGCGGAGGGGACTGGTGGGGCTTCTTTCGCATCAAGAACCGAATCTGTGTGATGATCGCGGATGCGACGGGCCACGGCGTTCCTTCAGCCCTGATCACCGCATCGGCTCGGAGTTGCTTTTCCGTGCTGGCGAAGCTCGCTCAAGAGAACCCGACGTTTCCTTTGTCGCCTGGTCTGATGATGTCTTTTACCAATCGGGTGATTTTCGACGCTGCGATGACGAAAATCATGATGACGTTTTTCATAGGGGTGATTGATTTGGAGAAAAAAACGATCACCTACGCAAATGCCGGTCATAACCCGCCATGGCTTTTTCGGAAGAACGGCGACCGTTTTGAGCTGAAGTCGCTCCTTGCGAAAGGAAATCGTGTCGGCGAAGTCGAGGAGTCGGGCGTGTACGAAGAAGTCACCACCTCGATCAATGCGGAAGACATCCTCTTTCTCTATACTGATGGGCTTATGGAGAATACGAACGAGAACAAAGAGCAGTATGGCAAGAAGCGGGTGAAAAAGATCGTCGAAGCGAGTCTCGCCGACGGTCCTCGCGGAGTCATCGACGCTTTGAAGAAGGCTTATATGGAGTATAACGGAAACGAAAAGTCTTTGGATGACGACGTGACGTTGGCGTCGATCCGGATTCACACATTCCCCGTCGGATCCACGGAAACCACGGTTTAAGGAGAGTTTATGGATGAGCAAAATCTTGGCGTAGAAGGCGGCGGTAAAGGCCGAAAAATTTTAGTTGGGGTCCTCGTTCTCTTGCTTTTAGGGGTGAGCGGAATTTACGTATCGGGTATTTCGATCAAATCTCTCCTTTTCGGAATTTCGTCGGAAGAAGGCGAGAAGGTCGCGGTCGTTAAAGCGGTTACCGGCCAGCTCAAGCGCCAACCGAAGGATTCGCTCGAATTTCTGGATGCACCGGTGAGCGCCGATCTTTTTAACGAAGACACCGTCATGACGGGGCCCGAAGATCGCGCGACGATTGAATTCTTCGACGGGTCGATCTTGGAACTTGAGCCAGGGTCGTTAGTGCGGCTTACGTTTGAATCGGTCGAGGGAGCTGCGGGAATTGAGCGCCGAGTTTTGGTGGATATCGTTGCGGGTAACGTGGTCGGAGACATGACTCGTCCTAAAGTCGTCGTTCGGCGAGGTGGGCAACCGGTAAAGAGCGCCACTCCTTCGCCGACGCCCGAACCGTCTCCGGAACCAAGTCCGGAACCGACGATCGAGTCCTCTCCGGAACCTAGTCCAGAACCAAGTCCGGAACCTTCTCCAACTCCGACGGGCATCGTTCCAGGCGACCTGAAAATTACCCAACCCGTGGACGGACAAGTGTTCACTCTGCCGGCGGGAAGTGCTCCGCCGCTTAAACAGGCCTTGATCTTTGAAGCTCCCGCGACCCCGTCCTCCGAGGCGGTAATGGTTCTTAAGAATGCTTCCGGAAAGGAAGTACTTCGGCGCAAGGTCACCGCAAATCGCGGGCGGGGAGGACTTTTAGCAACCTTCGAACGCCCGGGAACCTACTCGCTGGAGATACGTAATCCTGACGGTACCCGTATTGGAAGAGGCGTACGTAGCGGTTTTACGGTGGCCGGAGATTTCGAGGGAATCGAAATAGAAGCGCCACTGGTCGGAGGGGAGCCGATTAATTCCAACCAATTCACCGGGAAGAGGCTCCAGGAATTTGATGTGGCCTTGAGATGGAAACCGATCGAGGGCATCCAAAAATATCGAGTTGTTGTCCAAAGCGCCTCGGGCGCGCCGATTGCCGACGAAGTCGTTGAAGGAACCCGTTACGAGTTTGCGAAGGGAAAAATTGCAGTCGAACAGTTCACCTACCAAGTTCGCGCCGAATATCCCAATGGCTACGCAGCTATTTCACCGAGGGAGCAATTCCTTTTTAACTTCAGCTCTCCGGCCCAGACCCTCCCGGCGGATGGGGAAACGATTTCGCTTTCGAATCCCGAGGTCTCCAAACAAAAGGGGATCCTGTTTTCGTGGGCTCGAACCACTTTCACGGAAGCATACGAATTCGAGATTGCGCAGGATCCCGAGTTTAGACGCATGATTCGGAAAGTAAGCGTGAAGCAGAAGGATAATTTCCTGATCTTCCGAAACCTTAAGCCGAACGTCTATTATTGGCGAGTTCGCGCCGCAGCCGGGGCGATGCGCAGCCCGCCGCGCCCTGGATTTAAACTCGTTGTGGCACCGTAGGCGAGCGGGAGTCCATTAGTGACTCTCACCGTAAATTCCGTTAGGGTGGGGCCGTTATGGCAGCCGTCACTCAATACCTATGTACCGTTAAGTTCCATCGGATGATCACCCCGACCGTTTACGAGTTGGGGTTTGATGCCGAACCGATTCCGTCTGCGGATCCAGCAAAGCCTTCCCCTACGGAGCCGTTTCATTTTGAAGCGGGACAGTACATCAGCATCATCATACCGGGTGCAGGCGCCAACGGAAAAGATCTCCGACGCGCCTATTCTATCGCGTCTACGCCGGAAGCGCGTCCGGTCGAGCTTTGCGTAAAGATCGTCGATGGAGGTCCGGGTTCGAACTATCTAAATAATCTTCGCGCGGGAGAAACCTTTCGGGGTTATGCGCCTTACGGGGATTTCACTTACGAAACGCCTTCAAATAAGCATGTTTGCTTTATTTCCACGGGAACCGGCATTGCTCCCTTCCGTTCGATGATGCTTTCCCAGCGTTACGCGGCGAACCCCCCTAAGAGCGCGCTCTGCTTGTTGGGGATTCGCGACGAAAAGGAAGTTCTCTACGAAGGCGACATCCTGCCTTATGGTAAGTGGGTCGCGTGCGTGTCGCAGCCAAAGGGCGAGTGGAACGGGTTCCGCGGAAGAGTGACGGATTATCTTCGGTCACTCGGGAATGATTTCCCCTGGATGGAGACGGAGTATTATCTCTGCGGCGCTGGCCAGATGATTGACGAAGTCCGCGCCCTCTTGACCGAACGGGGAGTACCCAAAGAAGCGGTCCATCGTGAGATTTATTTCAAGCAGCCAAAGACACCGACCCCGTTGTAACTGTTTGATATTTAAAGCTTAAATTGATTACAAAAACCACCCCACATTAGTTGACCTTTTAGATCAGAATATGATATCCCCCTCTCCGAGTCGGTAACTCGACCGGAGGATTCCATGCTTTCTTTCGCCCGCCGCCACGCCCTCGCCCTCGGTCTTCCACTTCTTCTTTTCTGTGAAGGCGTCATGGCTCTCCCTACTAAACCACGCATCGCGCTTGCGCCCAAAAACGGCCAGCGGACGGTCTTCGTGCGGAATTACCGCGAGGACACCTTAAAGAATCATCCGTTACAGCTGGTTAAAAAAACGGAATTCTCGGTCGAAAACCAAAACGGAATGCTCGTTGGAATTTGGAAGGCGACGTTCCGTGATATTCGCAATGACGAAGAAGTCGTCGCGGAGGCCAAAGGAATCTGTCGTGCGGCCGGTTCGCGAAAGCTTGACTGTGCTTTCAATGCCGATCAGGGTTCGGTCTCGGTCACGGCCCAAGCGGACGGGATTCTGGTCTCTGTTCCCGTCGGCCAAGGGGTAAGATTCGACGAAAAAACCGAAGAGGGCCCGGTGTGGGCGGAAATCCTGCTCGGCACGGACGACGATAATAATCGCTTCAAACTCTATCCAAAAAAAATCTCACGTCGTTAGCGAGCGCCTCGGTTCCTTGCATGAAAGTTTGGAGCGAGAGCATCGTCCACCCGGCGAGCAAGATCGCGAGCAGAACGACTAAAAGCCAGATCCTGAAAAGGCTTTGGTTTGACGGAATCAACGAATACCAAGATTTGAAAATTTGGTGGGGCTTGCCGCCTTCAGCCGCCGCCCGGAACTTGATGGCCAGCGTTTTCGCTTTCTGCTCCACGATGCCTTTTCCTCGTGCCACGGTTCCTGCCGCCGGATCGCCGATGTAACCCGAGACGGTGCGTGCACGGCGGTTTTTCCAGCGTTCAAAAAGCGAGGAGTGGGAGTCGATTTTTGGAAGACTCTGGCGAAGCGGCTCGTTGATTTGGTCGCCGGCGTAGGCCATCGCTAGGGACGCGTCGCGCGCGCCCCCGTGTTCCGGGGGGGCCATAAACAAAACAGAAAGGGATTTTTCGTCGTCGTCGAGCAATACCGAACTCGCGGATACGAGCATGGGCGCCTGCGCATTCGGAAATATCCCAAAACGAAGATGGCGTTTTCTGAGGAACTTCCCCGCTTCTTCGATCGCGGTGAGCTGGCGGGGGCCGGGGTTGCCAGAAATAGCGATAAAATACCGAAATCCTTGCTTGGAAAGCGAGTCGCAGAAATCCACCAGATAATCGCGTACGACGTGAGCACGTACACGGATCGCGAGCGCGGTCGTATTCGCGTCGATTCCAAGGGCTGCCCGGGGCGCCAAAACCGACGCCCATCCGTCGCCGGTGAGAAGTTCCGCGGTTCGGCGACAAATGGCTTCTGCTTCGATCAGGTCCAGTCCTAAAGGGAGCGCGTTCCCATGGTCTTCAAGCGGACCGAGGGGTAAAAAAATTACGGTTCGGTCGCGAGGAAGAACGCCAAGGTCGGACGGGCGTAACTCTTCAAGTTTAAGCATGGGCCGGCGTTTCCCTGAGAGTCGTTCCGGCCGCGTCAAGGAGTTCGGTAGCGGTGCCTCCTGAAATGCGCCGGAAATCTCGGTCGGAGATCATCTGGGATTCGAGTGCATCCCTTAAACGATGTAATCCGATTTTTTGGTTGCCGCCGAGGATCGGCCAGTCTGACCCGAATACGATCCGCTCAGATCCGATCCGGCGGGTGGCTTCCGCGATTGTCTCGACTGGCTGCCAGGAGGTTTCAAGCCGTATATTCTCGTATTGTTCGGCCAAGTCCATCGCGCCTTCAGGATCCGAGAAGTTCATCCTCGCTACGACGAAGGGGGTACGCGACCAGTTCGAAAACCACGATTCAAACCGATGGATCTCGGAGAATTCGGGTTTACGGTAGACGAGGTGGACTTTCGGAGCGCCCGTTTGCAACAGGACGATCCACCCTCGCGCGGATACGGCGTCAAGTTGTTCGGCGTAGAACTCCGAAGCGGGATCAAAACCATCCGAGGCGGGATGGATTTGCAGAATACGCGCCCGGCGTCCGTGGGAATGATCGACGAATTCGACGATTTTCGAGCGGCGCTCGCGCGCGTCTTTGATTTCTTGAAAGACGCGTGGAACGCGCACCGCCGCCACGAAACGCGGATCGCTTTCGGAAATATCCAAGAGGCGATCATTGGGCACCTTCGCAGGATCCGACAAAAGCACGGCGCGATCGACCCGATTCTTTTCCATCGAATCTTTGAGATCGTCCAAACTGGATTCGAAAAGAAGATGGGAAAGCGGCGCGATCGCTCCAAGTTCCTCGACGACGGAACGTCCGACGGGAGGGAGGAACCGGATCCAAGGCTGCGCGCGGTGGAGTGAGCGGGAAATGGGCGTCGCCCAAAACTTCCCCCACTTGCGAGCTCCGGAGGGCAGGCTCTCGGCTAGCCGTTCGGGAAGGAGCTGGACCTGGAAGTCAAAAATGGACATGGAAGCAGTCTACAAAAACCCAAAGTTTTTAGCTAGTTCATGCGACGCATTAATTCAGGTCGGAGGTTTCTGATTTCTGATTTTCGCTTCTTTTGTCTTAGTCCACACGTTATGATCGAAAACGCTTATGGCAAATCTTACTCCCGTTGATCCAACCTCGACGTCCTATTCCCCCATGCAAGAAGAAGGGGAGATGGATCTGGTCGCCACCTGGCTGGTTTTCGATCTTCCACGTACGATCGCGGGCGCCATCGCCGGAATCTTTGCCGGAGCGGTGGCTTGGGTTTTCGCCGGGCTTCTGGCCGTGGCCGGAGGCTACGAATTTTGGTTTCCGTTTAAGATTCCCGCTGTCGTGTTGATGGGACGTGAAGCGATGACCTTAGGGCTGACGCCTTCGGTTTTCGTCGGCTTGGCATTGCACAGCGTGATTTGCGCGACGCTTGGGATGGTTTACTCCCATTTCGTTAAATCCAATCGCTGGGCGCCGCTTTTGGCTGCAGGATTCATGTGGGGAACCTTCAGCTGGATTTTCATCAATAATCTTTTCATCCGCTCGTTCCAAGCGATTCGCGAGCTGAACCTTTCGAACGGTGCGGCTTTTTGGGTATTGCTTGTGCTTGGGTTCTCGCTGGCTTCGATCAAAATTTTTGACCGTATTATCTGCGGTCGCGCACGTTACTAAGAGTTACTTGAGCGCTTGAATCGTCTTGGTCGTCGAATACCCTTCGACGAACCGAAGCGCTTTCACGCTGCCGCCGCCAGCCATCACGTCGTCCGCGCCGACGATGTATTTCGGAGTGCCAGGTTTAGCGGCCGGTGAATAATCCCCGCCTTTCACCAGGACATTGGGCTTGAGCATGCGGATGATCTCAAGCGGCGTATCTTCCCCGAACCACGTGACGTAGTCGACGCACTCAAATCCCGCGAGGGTGAGCAACCGGTCGGAGAGACGGTTGACAGGGCGGGTAGGACCTTTCAACCGCGAGACCGAGTCGTCTTCGTTGAGAGCGACGACGAGCAAAGTGCCAAGTTTACGGGCCTGGTTCAAATAAGTCACATGGCCACGGTGAAGGATATCGAAAACACCGTTGGTAAAAACCACTTTGCGGCGTGAACCGCGATGGCGCGAGAGGATCTTTTTCAGGGTCTCCGGTTTCTTGATCTTCGAGAGCGGATCACGTGGGGTCATCGCCGGTTATTCCGTGGGCTGAAGAAGAGTGACCCGGTCGTGCCAACAACGCTTGCGAGCGTCGAAAATCGCGATCCATATCCCTAAACCGCCCAGCAGAAGGCTCGGTAAAAAGAAGAGCGACCGAACGAAACACTCAAATCCGGTTCCGTGAAGTCGAAGGCCGAAAATGCGTTTTCCGATCGTCGTTCCGAAAGCGACTTCCTGGGCCGCGAGAAGCGCCCAATTGCAAGCGAACAGGAAAACGGAAACGGAAATCAACGCAAGGTCGGACAAATCGCGAAGATTCTGGACCTCGGTCGAAAGCAAGGCGGTGGAAAGCACGGAAGCGCAGATGCTTAAGTTGAAGGCCGAATCGAGAAGGTAAGCAAAGGCGCGTTGGAGCGAATAATCGATTCCGTAATGAATCACCATCCGCGTCTTGGACTCTTGCGCCCGAATCGCAGCGTCTTTGGCCTGATGAAGGCGTTGCACTTGGATGGACTCAAGTTCACGCCTGATTTTTTCAGCCGTGGTTTCAACGGGTGTCGACGGAATAACCGGTGCAGTCGGCATGCGCGCAGGCGATACTGGATAGGAAAATTGCGGACGTCCCGCTGCGACCGCGCCAGTGCCGCTCGTCTTAGCTGCGGATTTCGATGCCGGAGCGTAAGGAAGCCCGTCGGCGAATGGGTGAAAACCCAGACCGTCGGTCAGAGGTTGAAATTTAACATCCCGATCCATTCAGCCAGTTATCGCATAGAGGCTACGACCAGGCTAGTGGCAAAAAGCGCGGCAGTTTCCGCACGAAGCACCCATGGCCCAAGCGTCGTTGAACGGCATTCGCTTCGGGAGAGCAGAGCTCGTTCGGCGTCACTCCACCCACCCTCCGGGCCGACTAAAATGGAAACTCCGGCGAGTCGCGTTTCGGTCGACGCAGATGCCAAAGCTTCAAAGATGTGCGGAGAGTCGGCACGAGTCGTTTCGTCCGCCCAAAGCCGTAACCCTCGCGGTTTAGCCACTAAACTTTCGAGCGAAATCGGTTCCTCCACGATCATCCGCTCCAATCTTCCGGATTGTTTCAAAGATTGATCGGCGATTTTTTGCCACCGTTCCTGATAAAACTGGGGGCCCTTTCGATCGACCTGGACGACGGCGTGGGCGCAGACGACGGGGACGAAGTGCCGCACGCCAAGCTCGCACGCTTTTTCGACCGTCCATTCCATCGCTTCACCTTTGAGAATCGCCATCTCAAGCACGATTGGCAGCGAATTCAACCGCACATCTCGGAGCGCCTCTCCGCGCGCGTGAAGTTTGGCTTTCCCTTTGCCGAGAAGCTCGATCTCGGCGGCAATCTTCGCCCCTTTCCCGTCGAGGACCTCGATTTTCTCCCCGTTACGAGCGCGAAGGACCTGGACGAGGTGGTGGGCTTCTTCCGGATCGAGAATGGCCGGAACGGCAGCATCGGGAAGAGTGGCGACTAAAACGCGTTTCATAGGGATTTCCTTACACGAAATCGGGTGTATGATTCTGGAATGGATCCTCGAAGCGAAGGTCCGGCAAGGGCAAGGATGCTAGGTTTCCTTGAGAAATTCACAGAGAAGTTGATAGAGCGGTTCATATTCGGTTCGGTGAAGCTCCTGGTCGTCGGTGCCGCGGTGACGCTAGCCGGCCCGACCCACGCCGCGCCGAAAGATCTCCTTCCTGAGTTTAGGGTTCCTCCCGGCGGAGTGCTACGGGAAAGCGTCGATTTTTGGATCCAGATCTACGGTCGGTATACCTCCGGCGAAGGGGTGATCCACGATTCCAAGTATATAAACGTGGTGTACAAGTCCTATGACTTTCGGAATTCCAAAGAATCCCGATATTCCCTGATTAAACGCGAAAAGAATCGGATCAAGAAAATTTTACTTCGTCTCCACGACGCCGGTGTCGGATCCGACCCCACGAAAATCGAGAAGTTCTCGGACCCCGAGGAACGAAGAATTGCCGAATTGTATCGAGGGATCGACGACCCCAGTAAGTTTCTCAGTGCGGCCCATTACAAACGCCTTCGATTTCAGCTTGGGCAAAAAGACCGATTTTTAGCGGGAGTGAAACTTTCTGGGGAGTACCTACCCTTTATGGAAGCGATTTTCATCCGTGCGGGAATGCCGTTTGAGTTGACGCGTCTTCCTTTCGTAGAATCCAGTTTCAATACCAAGGCGAAATCCAAAGTCGGAGCAAGCGGCATTTGGCAGTTTATGCGAACGACTGGCGCCGACTTTCTTGAAATTGGCGACGCGATCGACGAACGAAATGATCCGATTCGCGCCACCGAGGCGGCCGCAAAACTGCTGAGCGAGAATTATAAAACGCTCGGCAACTGGCCGCTCGCCGTGACCGCCTATAATCACGGACGATCGAGTCTGCTTCGTGCTCGAAATCGCCTGGGAACTTCGAATTTGGAAGAAATAATTCTGGGAAATCGTTTTCGCGGCTTCGGATTTGCGAGCGCCAACTTTTTTGCGTGTCTCATCGCTGCGCTCGAAGTGGAGCGAAACGCGGAAAAATATTTCGGAAAATTTGATCGAGCGAGATCGCATCGTTTTTTTGAGGTGAAACTGCCGGCTGGAATCACGTTAAATGATCTTGTTTCCTTTCTTCGTCTCAAGCGGACGGCGCTGATCGAATTGAATCCGGGGTTTACTGACGCTACCGCGAAGTCACTCGTGCGCATCCCCAAAGGGTACGTCCTTCGAGTGCCGAACGAAAAAGGCAGCGGAACCGATCGTGATCTCGCGTCGAAACGACGGATTTTTCTCGCAGGGTTTGAGAAAATCCCCCGCTCTTATCGGCATTAGTGTCTGAATTTATTGGGTTTTAGTAGACATGGGCCGAGAATAAATTTGCGTTGCACTTTCTCGGGCGCCGCGTTAATTCCTGCGGCATCAAACACCATAAAGATTTCCCCCCAATTCTCGAATTGGGTACAGCGAAGAGGCGATATCCCAAGATGGGAGTCGCCTCTTCCATTTTTAGCTGCTAGTGAATGCTTCCATGTATTTAATTGGGATCGCCGGCGGATCAGGCTCGGGAAAGACTACTTTCGCGAAGAAAATCATCCAACGAGTCGATCATGGCGACGTGGTGCTGCTTTCCCAGGATTCGTACTATCTTTCGGCGCCTTCAGCCCAACATCGAGTCCATGGCGAAGCGAACTTCGACCACCCGGAAGCATTCGATTGGCCCCTTCTTCGCGATCAACTCGCCCAGCTCAAGCAGGGACAGCCCGTCTCCGTGCCGGTTTACGATTATAAAACCAGCCGCCGTACCACGGAGTCGATTACGGTGGGCCCGGCAAAAGTAGTGATCCTCGAAGGAATCTTTACTCTTTGGGATCAAGAATTGCGCGATCTGTTTGATTTGAAAGTTTATTTGAACGTGGAGGCGGACATCCGCTTTATCCGACGTCTCCATCGCGACGTGCGTGAACGTGGCAGAACTCACGACGAAATCATCCGCCGTTACTACGATACCGTGCGTCCCATGCACCAGCTTTTCTTGGAACCGACCCGTAAATACGCGGATCTGATCGTTGGGGAAGAAAGCGATGTCGCCGCCGATATTCTAGCGGCGCGAATCCGTGAACTTCTGAGCCCGGTTTGAATTTCATAAGAATCGGTGCAGAATTGATGGATGGTCGATTCCCTTCTTGATTCTCTCTCCGTCGAAGCGGGCTCTCTCCGCGTCATCCCCTTAGGTGGGCTTGGCGAGATCGGAATGAACTGTCTTTTGATCGAATCCCCCGCCGAGATTATAGTGATCGACTGCGGGGTGATGTTCAGCGAACTCGACCATTTCGGCATCGAGTTTGTGATTCCGGATTTTTCTTATCTGAAAGCCCGCGCCGATAAAGTCAAAGCGATCATCCTGACCCACGGGCACGAGGACCATATTGGCGCCGTTCCTTACCTTCTGAAAAACGGCATCCGAGCGCCGCTCTATGCCTCTCCGTTTACTTCGCTTATGTTGCGCGAGAAGTTAAACGAATTCGGTCTGACGAACTCAACCGAGATTCGCACGTTTAAAATGGGCGACATGTTCGCGACGGCTGATTTCAGAATCAGCACGACCTCCGTCAATCATTCGATCGTCGACGCTGCGGCATTGATCATCGATACGCCTTACGGGAAAATCGTCCATACCGGAGATTTCAAGATCGATCATACGCCGTTTTACGGAAACCGGATGGACGAAGAGTTTTTCAAGCGCGCCGGCGAAGAAGGGGTTCTGCTCTTACTGTCCGACTCCACCAATGTCGAACGCCACTCCCATTCCCAGAGCGACGCCGACGTTTATCAATCGTTCGACCGACTCTTCGCGGCCGCCGAAGGACTTACGA
Source organism: uncultured Bacteriovoracaceae bacterium (assembly GCA_964485835.1). Taxonomy (GTDB): domain Bacteria; phylum Bdellovibrionota; class UBA1018; order UBA1018; family UBA1018; genus JACMQW01. The sequence continues at coordinate 2,486 of CAZAKW010000002.1, read as the reverse complement.
TCGTCGCAATGTTTTCGTCGAACGTCGCTCGGATGGCGCAAGTTTTTGATCTTGCGAAGCGACAAGGCAAGCGCGTCGCATTGAGCGGCCGTAGCATGGAAAAAAATTTCGAACTCGCGGTGGAGTCCGGAAAGATCAAGGATGCCGCAGGCCAGTTGATTTCCCTTTCCCAGATTGACGAATACGACCGTGAGAAGGTGATCGTGCTTTCGACGGGAACTCAGGGCGAATATCGATCCGCACTTTTTCGGATCGCGCAAGGCGAGCATTCGTTGATCGATCTTCGCGAGGGCGATCGTGTTTTGATGAGTTCGCGTTGGATTCCCGGCAACGAAAAAGAGGTGGGCCGGATGATCAACAATCTCTTTAAACAGGGCGGAGACGTCCTCTACGAAGCGACGCATGCAATCCATGTCTCCGGCCACGCGACCCGGCCTGAACTTAAGCAGATGTTGGAGTGGACGAGGCCGAAGTTCTTTATTCCGATTCACGGCGAATACCGCCATATGGTCCATCATGCTCGCGTTGCCACAGAGACGGGCATGCACGAAGACAATATCCTGGTCGTAACCAACGGCGCTGTCGTTTCCATCGGAGAGAAACATTTCGAGCTCGTGCACCAAATGGAAGAGGAACCTCGCACTCTTATCGACGGTCGTGTGATGAACGAAATCACCAAAGACATCCTACGTGACCGAAGGAAACTCGGTGAAAGCGGAGCGGTCTTTATCTTGATGACTCGGGAGCCTGACACGGGAAATGTAATCGCGGGTCCGGAGGTCATCTTTAAAGGCATCGCTACGCCGGAGGTGGAAAGCCTACTCCTTGAAAAATGTCGGGAGACGACCCTTCGGCTGATCCGCGAAGCGAAACGTACGATCGATCAAGGCGGGCGTAGCGGGGATTTAGCGGAGATGATTCGCGTCGACGTCAGACGTACCGTCCACGCGATTCTCGGTAAAAAGCCCGTCGTGATTCCGTTTATTCTCGATCTCTGACCGGGGCCGGATTTAATACGGGTGGATTTCGTATTTCTTTTGCGCGGCCGTACCGTCGAGGACGCGGTAGGGGTCGTCCGCGACTTCGATCATGTAAAGGACTGGCTTTAAATTGGCCGCGAACGTCGGTTCGATCGCCGCTTGGCCGGGATAGAAGCCCCCGTCCCAAATCGAGGAGGGCGAGAGTTCGAAAGTGAAAGCGAAAATTCCGTGTTCTCCATACGCCCAGTCAGTCGTATCACCCGAGGTGATGTAAAGTTCGCTGGAGGGCTGGGGAGTGTACCGATTCCAACCCGCCATTGTATGCGCCATCGTTTCAAAAACCTGCAGATCCCGGGAATTAACGATCGGCTCGTAGGTATGGCCCCACGGATATAGGATCAGTTCCGAAAAAGTGTGGAAGCTAAGCAGGATTTTTGCGTTCAGGTGGTTTTCGACGAACCCTTTCATCACCTGCGTTTCTGGCTCCGAAAAGGGGTGGGTACCCATGTACACGTCGGAATTTGGATTGGACGAAGAGCCGCCGGTTCCCCAGACGTAGCCATAGTTCCGATTCAGATCCACTCCCACGGTGCCATCGGCGTTCGGACGACGGTTTTTACGCCAGCTTCGGTAATTTCCGATCGAGATATCGTACTCCGAGCCATCTGGATTTACGAGCGGAACAAACCAGATGTCGCGCGAGTCAAGAAGCGCCGAAAGTTTTGGGTCGGAATGGTTCGCCAGGAGATAATCGGCGACCTTCAACGGGATTTCCGTCGAGAGGTGTTCTCGCGCATGGTGGGTTCCCATGAAAATCGCACCCGGCTTGTTGCTCTTTCCGCGCTGCCGCGCCCGGCGATTGGTATTGAGTTGGATTGCGTAAATTTCGCGTCCCTCAAACGAGGTTCCGATCACATGCACCTTTGCGTGATCCGGATATTCTTTCTCCAAACGGAGGAGCTCCGTTTTCACTTCGGCGTAGTCGTGAAAGAGCGAATCGTTTTCAGGAAAGCCCGGTCCGGTGCGAGTCTTCATTTCGCCCGCATGCCCGCCACGGCCGATGGCGGCGTCGAAATTTCCGAGGATCTTGATGCCGGAAGCTTGGATGGATTGGATGGTCTCCGCGTCGGCAAAACCCCAGGCGGAGTCGCTTCGCACAAACTCGATACTCATCCCTAAGTTAGAGATTAAAGTCCGGGCCTCCCTCGTCTTAGCGTCGACCTGGACGAAACGTTGCTCAAGTTCCGCTGCGGTTCGAGGCGTCTGGGCCAAAGCGACGCTCGAGAGTGCGAAACAGACTAGAAAAGCGGTAAGGCCGCGTAATTTCATAGGATCCATCCTTTGTTGGAATCAGGGTATCGTCAGAAAGCGCTTTTGCAAGTCACACCGCGTGGTTTCCTTGTTATCTCAACGAGTTAGCGTTCACCGACTTAATACTTTATTAATATGGTCAAGCTTTGATTCCCCCTTCCCGAAAGGAACCATGAAAGGGGCACGTTCTAATAT
>CAZAKW010000001.1:27371-38542 GCA_964485835.1 uncultured Bacteriovoracaceae bacterium | reverse complement strand
ATGCTCGTATCGAGGAGATCTCGGATCGAACCGTGGTCGAACCCAGAGATGAGGTATTGAATTCCATCCCGCAAAGACGCTCTCGACGCCGAAGTGCGAAACGCGTCCAGCGCCAAAAAACCCTCTTTACGCGCCGTCGACGCCAACTCCGAGAGTTCCTTACGAAGAGCCGCGGAACGTCCTGGCCCCTGATCCAAGTCTTTTGCGAAGGCGGCAGAAAACTCGCCTGCGGGCACGCTCAGAAAGGTGGAAAGCAAAGTCCCCAAGACCACAAACGCTAGAGAAGCCGGCTGGATCAGATCTTTCGCAACGCCGCCGTTCCAAAGATGGACCACGACGACGACCATCACGCCCAGCACGAGGCCAAAACCCGTTTTCATCGTCGAAGCTCCCCTTTCCGAGAATTCTTGCCTAGTGTACCCTCTCTCGTAAGAGAGTCAAAGGCGCGTGACGCAAACAAACCCCCCATCCTCCGCAGCTCGCCTCGCATTCGCATTCGACGCCCTCATTTGGATCGGCGTCGTTGCTTTTTTCAATGCGCTGGTCCTTCCCCGACTCGGATGGCGCCCCTTGACCCACATCTTACTCCCCGTCCTGCTCGTTCCCGTTTTCGGCTACTGCCTTCACCGCTTTCGAAAACTCACGCCGGGCCAAGCCGTGCACGGGCTGGACTCTCGATTGTCAAATGGACAGATTGCCACTCGCCCTTACGACTGGATTTTCAATCGCCAGACCCACTATCGAGCGAATCGTCTCGGTCGTGTCGGCATCGTCTTATGCTGGTTCGCCGCATCCGTTTTCGTCGCTGGTGCTTCCGGATTTCTTTGGATGCGTGATCCCACACTCAGGCCCTATGGCCATCGAACGCTCCCGCTTTTCGCGCCGAAAACCGACCAAGCCCCCTATTGGATCACTTTGCCCTTTTTCTACGCAACCGGTGCCTTTCCCCTAGAAGCATCGGCATCGAAAGACGCCAAAATCCCCTTGGACGCCGAATTCGCCTTACCTTACGAAAAAGGCCCTCCGCGCCGGTTCTTGGGAAGAATTTCGGTTTATTGGCGAGACCTGGATGCGAGGCTTTCGATCACCGGGCCGCTCACCCTCCCCGCCCCGTCCACGCCAAGCGCGCTTCGCGACTGCGTCCAAAACTGGCTGCGATGCAGAAGCGAACGACGGCATCTCTGGCAAACGACATTTGGAAAACATTTCGACATCCGCTCGGTAGCCGAGAACGACTGGTTTACGGTCGACAATGCTTTCCTGGACGAGACCGAACGCCCCCAAGGAATTTACCTCAAAAGCCGTTCCCAGCGCGGGCGGATCCGTGAAGCCTATTACCTGGTCGGGCCAAAAATGGCGATTCAAGGGTTTGTCCTCGACCGTCCCGATCGAACGGAAGGCGAAATCGCATCGGGTCGGTTGCGCGATAGCATCGGAAGTTTTCGCATGTCGAGCGATTTAGACGCGCCTCGCGCATTCTTGAACCCGAAACTCGCGCGTCTACGGATTGGTCCTAAAAGCGGAATCGCCGATTTGATCCGCGCCGAAGGCCATCTCTTGGCCAAGGTCTCGATCGAACCGAAGGACGCGGAATCGTTCTATCACCTCGCCGGCCTTGCCATCACGCTCTACCGAACCGCTAAACGAGAAGGACGAATCGAACTTGCGGCAAGCTCGAAAACGATCGTGAACTCCGCGCTCCGGTACGCAAACGACGTCGATCCGAAATCCCGCCGGCTCGCCGAGATGGAGCGATTTGTCGCCGAAACGGAAACTCGATGAGCGATCGGACGGAGAACGATCCCCGTGCGCTCGACGCCATACGGGTTACCCTTCGAGGTAAAGGCGACGGAAGAAAGCGCACGGAGGAAGTCGTCGTGGAGGCTGTCGCGGCCCTCGCCGCACTTCCGGAATTACGCGAAGCTTGGCGGCGACATCCCAACCTGCGATCCCTCTCCCCAAACGATCTCCTCGGGAAAGTCTCCCGCAAGCGCGCCGGCCGCGTCGTAGAATCCGGACTCCTCGCGGGTTCCTACGACGATCCGTTTCTCGAGGCCGACGCCATCTTCGCACGTGGGCGGGAACTGGACGTGACGGTTCCGCTCGCAATGTTACTCGCGGAAATGGATTTGCTTCCTCCCGTGCCGTCCGCGTCCCTGGCGAATCTACCCATCTTGTATCAAAGTCCGCAGTGGCTTGCTTTTGACAAACCTAGCGGTTTGCCGAGCGCCCCGATCCGCTCGGACGAAACGGACTCCGTGGTCCATCGAGCCCTCCGCGTGGATCCTTGCTTGCCGATTCTTCGCGGAAACCCGCTGGAACCGGGATTGGTCCACCGACTGGATACCGGTACGAGCGGCGTCCTTTTATTCGCGCGGACCGCGGGCGCTTTCGAAAAGGTCGACCGGATTTGGAACGACGGGCGCGTTCGAAAGATCTACCAAGCGATCACAGAGCAACGACCCTCGCGGAAGGGAAAGATCGAGATCGAACTGGGGCACGACGCGAAGTCCAAGCGCCGGATGCGCGTCGTCGAACAAGCCGTAGACCGAAAGCGCATTCGCAGTGATGCCCATCACGCCGTAAGCGAAATCATGTCGGTGGATGCGGTCCCTGCCGGCGCCGATGGAACGCCGAGGTACCGGGTGACGATTCGAATCGAAACCGGTATCCACCACCAGATCCGTGCCACCCTCGCCCATCTCGGCGCGCCGATTCTCGGGGATTCCGTTTACGGCGGAACCCCCGAGAATCGGTTGTGGTTGCATGCATGGAGACTTGAAATACCTGGGGAAAACGGGAATCCGTTAGAGATCGTCGCTCCGCCGCCGTTTTGAATATCTTTCCTTCCAGAAACTACGGGATGAGCGATCAAGCGTAGTTCGGAATGGTCGGACAAAGGACTTCGGGAAACGGAGCGACGATCAAAAAAACCGAACCAGATCAGCAGAAGCAATTCACCAGAAACAGATCAGCTGCAACCCATTGAGTTGCCGCAATTGAGGCATTTATAGCACGCACCATTTCGAACCGTCGTGTGTCCACATCCGTCACAAGGCGGCGCATCCCCCATCATCTCGGCGAGATGCTGAACGGACGAATCCTGTTTGGCGGCAAAGACTCCCGGCGCCGCTACCACTGCCATGGGCGGCGCCGTCTTCGTTGAGTCCCGGGAATAAATCATTTGCGCCGCGCCTTTTTCGGTCGTCAGATCGACCGGCGTAACCGGCGGTTTCACCTGCAGAAAATCCGTCCGTCCGAGGTACTCCATCCCCAAAACGCGAAAGATATAATCGACGATCGACGTCGCCATCTTCACGTTCGGATGTCCGTCAACCATGCCGCTCGGCTCAAACCGAGTGAATGTGAATTTATCGACGAACTCCTTGAGCGGCACCCCATATTGAAGTCCCAGGCTCACCGAGATCGCAAAGCAGTTCATCATCGATCGGTACGCGGCTCCTTCTTTATGCATGTCGATAAAAATCTCGCCGATTCCGCCGTCTTCGTATTCGCCGGTACGAAGGTAAACCTTGTGACCGGCGACGGAAGCCTCCTGCGTGAATCCCGCGCGACGCGATGGAAGTTTCCGGCGCACCGGAGCAAGAGAAAGAGTGGCCGCACTCGAAGCAGACGCCACACCTATGGCCGGATCAGCCGTCGTTGCCGCCGGAATTTCGTCCTTTTCTTCTTTTTTATCCGACTTCGTCGAAAGCGGCTGAGAGAGTTTACACCCATCGCGATAAAGAGCGACCGCCTTCAATCCAAGTTTCCATCCTTGATAATGGATATCGGCGATCTCCGCGACCGTCGTTTCGTTCGGCAAGTTCACCGTTTTTGAGATCGCGCCCGAAAGGAAGGGCTGGACCGCGGCCATCATCCGAACATGACCCATCGGAGCGATATAGCGGGTGCCGATCTTCCCGCATTTATTCGCGCAATCGAAAACCGCTAAATGCTCGGGCTTGAGATGGGGGGCGCCCTCAACCGTCATCGTTCCGCAAATTTGGACGTTTGCCGTCTCGATTTGCGCGTGTGACATCCCGGCCCAGTTCAAGAAATTAAACGTTGGTTTTACGAATTCACTTTCCGGCACTCCAAGCCGACGAAGAAGCTCTTCCCCAAGGCTCCAACGATTGAAGGCTGACGAGATCTCAAACGTGCCGGGCAGCGCCTTCTCGATCTTCGCGATGTCGGCATCCGTGAAACCTTTGGCGTGCAGCCAGTGTCGATCGAGTAACGGAGTCGCTTCGAAATTCATCGAACCCAACACGTACCGGATCATTTCGTCAATTTGGGTTTGCGTGTATCCCAGATTCTTGAGCGCCCCCGGAACGGATTGGTTGACGATTTTGAAGTAGCCGCCCCCAGCCAGTTTCTTGAACTTCACGAGCGCAAAATCCGGTTCCACTCCCGTGGTATCGCAATCCATCAGCAGACCGATCGTTCCCGTCGGTGCAAGCACCGTAACCTGGGAATTTCGATATCCGTTCCGCGTTCCCAAATCCAGGGCAAGATCCCAAGCCTGATTGGCCGCGGAGAGAAGCTCGCCTGGAACGCGGGACGCATCGATCGCGCGGGCCGCGTCTCGGTGCTTGCCGATCACCTTCAACATCGGTTCGCGGTTTTTCGCAAACCCCGCGAAGGCACCCAAGACTCCGGCTTCTTCGGCGGAAACCGCGTAGGCCGTTCCGCACATCAGCGCGGTCAGCGCTCCCGCCCATGCCCGTCCGTCGTCGGAATCGTAGGGAATTCCTTTGAGCATCAGAAGCGTCCCAAGATTCGCGTACCCCAGCCCCAATGGCCGATAGTCGTGAGAGTTTTGGGCGATTTCTTGGGTCGGATAACTCGAAAGATCAACCAGGATTTCCTGGGCGATCACGAACGTGCGGCAGGCGCTTCGATACCCGGCCACGTCGAACGATCCGTCCTCACGTAAAAACTTAACCAGATTCACCGATGAAAGATTACACGCGGTATTGTCGAGAAACATGTACTCCGAACACGGATTCGACGCGCGGATGCGGTCGGTGTTCGGACAGGTATGCCACTCGTTAATCGTCGTATCGTATTGAAGGCCAGGGTCTGCGCAGGCCCAGGAAGCCTCCGCGATTTTATCCCAGAGTTCCTTGGCCTGAAACGTATCGACCACTTCGCCGGTCGTGCGCGCGGTCGTGCTCCACGCTGCATTTTTCTCTACGGCGTGCATGAAGTCGTCGGAGATCCGCACCGAGTTGTTCGAGTTTTGGCCGGCAACCGTCCGATAGGCATCTCCGTTGAAGTCCGAGGAATATCCCGCGGCGATTAAAGCGGCGACTTTCCGTTCTTCGCGCTGTTTCCAAGTGATAAAGTCGAGAATCTCGGGATGGTCCATTTCGAGGCAAACCATTTTCGCCGCGCGACGCGTGGTCCCGCCTGATTTTGTCGCCCCGGCGCCACGATCCAGAACCTCTAAAAAGCTCATCAAGCCGGAACTCATCCCTCCGCCCGCCAGCTTTTCCTGGTGGCCACGGATTTTCGAGAAATTCGTTCCCGTTCCCGAACCGTATTTAAAAAGACGCGCTTCGTTCTTCATCAACGTGAAGATACCCATCAAATCGTCATCGACCGCTTGGATAAAACATGCGGAACACTGGGGCTGGGCGTACGCCGTCTCGGTTTCGCGAATTCGGCCGGCCTCGGCGTCCCAATAGTAATTTCCGCCCGAGCCTTCAATTCCGTATTCGGCGTACAACCCCAGGTTAAACCAAACCGGAGAATTGAATGCCCCCCGCTGGGTCACGAGAAGAAAAGTCAATTCGTCTTCGAACGCCGCCGCGTTTAACGCATTAAAATACCCATTCGCCTCGCCGAATCTCCGGAGAGTGCGCGCGATCCTTCGTACGACTTGCTTTACGGAAACTTCATGGCCCGTGCCCGGAACGCCGGCCTTGCGGAAGTATTTCGAAACCAAGATGTCAATCGCGAGCTGGGACCAAGCGGATGGCACCTCGACGTCTTTCATTTCAAAAACAGTTTGCCCGTCGGTCCCCTTAATCTTCGAAGTCGCGCTTGCGTAGTGGATCGACGAAAGAACATCCCGCCCGGCGGCGAAAAGAGAGTGGGTAAAGGTGCGTTCGATCGCAAGACTTTCCCCGCCGACTTTTTTCGATGCCGCGCCAACGGGGGTGGTTTTGAGGCGCATTCCGCCTGATTTCGTCTTCTTCGAGGACCGATCTTCCGTGATTCTTTCCATACTCTAAGCTTGGGGATCCCAGAGGCTCTTGTAAAGGTGCACCACTAGATATTGTGGGTCCCCTTCTCCACACCCACTACTTATAGTGGGTGTGTCGTAGCTTATTGCTTGATTTGATTCGCCTTTTTTACAAGTGAATCGGTCGCCGCCCTCCGGCCGAGAGATCGCGCAACGCAAAAAGTGCCCCCTCACCGCGGTATCCCCTTTTCAATCTCGTTCCGCGTCCGATTTAGTTGGTCGACGAGGTGGAGAATAATCGAAACGGCTTCGTCATTAACTCCGAAATCATTCTGCAACTGCCAGATCAGCCGGGCTCTCGCCATATCTTCCTCGTCCAGGAACTGGTTCTCGGGATCGACCGGAGCGAGCCACTCGAAAGTAATGAAGCGAATGATAACGTCGGGACTCATCCCGCAAAGCTCCGCTGCTTCCCGCAGCGGACGACAGTCTTCTTTTTTCACGAGACCTCCCTTGGATTGTAAGAATACCTCGCGCTCCACTCGCGAACGGCCACCTCGAACTCCGGCTCGACCTTCTTCGGCATCATAACTTTCAGCACGACGATCTGGTCGCCGACAGCGCTCGGCATCGCCACTCCTTTTCCGCGCACGCGGAGCCGATTCCCCGTACTCACGCCGGGCGGGACTTTGAGCATCACCAGCCCGTCGAGCGTCGGTACCTTCACTTCCGCGCCGAGAAGGGCTTCGAAAAAACTAATCGGCAGTTCAGTCTCGATATCGTTTCCGACCCGAATGAATCCAGCGAGAGGTTTCACCGTGATTTCGATCGTCGCATCTCCGGCGGCGGTCGCCCCGCTTCCCAGCCCCCCCTGCCCTTTGAAACGCAGTCGCGCGCCCGTTTCGACGCCGGGGGGAATCTTGATCTGCAGCTTCTTCCCCGTTGCTAACGCAATCTCTCGTTCGGCGCCGCGGACGGCGTCGCGGAATTCAATCTCCATTTGATAGAGATGATCCTCCCCTCGCATCCCCCTCGCTCCGGGACGCCCGGACGCTCTCCCCTGGCCAGCGGCGCGAAAGAGATTCTCGAAAAACTCGTCGCCGCCGAATTCTTCTCCGAACGCCGAAGAATAGCGGCCACCGCCTTGCTGGGTCTCGTGGTAAAATGGCCCGCGCCCATCCTGCGTATTTGCGTAGCGGCGCGCCTGCTCCTGCTGCTGTGCCTCGGTCTCTCCGCGATCGAATTTGCCCCGTGCCTCGGCCGTTCCGATCCGTTCGTAGGCGGTGGCTATATCCTTAAACTTCTCTTCGGCGCTCTTATTTCCGGGATTCAAGTCGGGATGGAGCTTTTTCGCTAGATTTCGATACGCCGTCTTAATCTCGTCCTGAGTGGCGGTTTTGGAAACTCCCAGTACCGTATAAGGATCTTTCATTAAAAGAGACTACGCAAAAATGGGACCGCAGGCCAATGGGGTATTCCGTGCGGAGAGCCACGCACCGGGGAATCGAAGCGTACTCCTGTCCCGCGAGTGAGAGTTTTTACCCCGCGTCCAAACAAACAGAGCATTACCGCAGCTAGTCCGTCACGATTCAATCGAACAACGAGCGCTTAATCGAGATTCGCCATCAACTATTCTGACGCGCGCGCCGTTAAGCTACCATGGGTTTCTCTCGCTCAGATCTCCTCCGCGCGGTCTTCGCTTTACTTCTCTTCGAAACGACGTGGCCGTCAGCCCATGCCACTGACGATCCTCCGAAAAAAAAATTCACCTGGAAAATCAAAAAAGACCTGATCAAGCCGGGTAACCAGTCCGCCGCCCGACACACCGGCTACCCTTCGCTTCAAAATCGTAAAGGTGAGGCTCCTCCCTTCATCAAGGGTACGTCCTTAAAAAAGGAAGGCGTGATCCTGGGCCCGAACGCGGAGTACGACGCCATGTTCAACCCGGCTGCGTTCACCCGGCGCGACCCGAAGGACGGAAAACTCAAGGTGTATCTCGTACCGCGAGCGGAACAGGACAAGCCCGATGCCGACTGGAAGAAACGTTCGGAATCGATTCTTCTCGAAAGCGAAGACGGACGAAACTTCCACGCCTACAAGGAAGGCCCCTGGTTTAAAGCCGGCGACTGGTACGACGAGATCGGCGGCACCGAGGATGCGCGCTACGCGGATCTTCGCCTCCAGCCTTATATCGACATTCTGGACGGAAAAACATTCGACGGAGCGATGATGTACACCGCCTACGACGGGAAAACGGCGCGAGTGGCGGTCGTTTTCTTCAATCACGACAATCTCGACGATACGAGGAAAGCGGGACTTCTCTTTCTCGACTCCGACGTGATCAAAAATCCCTTGGTTCCACAAAACCCCGCGTGGAACAAATCCGCATCCATGATCCAGTACCGAGAACCGAAATCGGGAAAAATCAAGAACGTGCTTTTTTTCGGTGAAGGCAACGGCCATCACGGCGGCATCATGGCGATGGCGACCGATCTCCCCTTCACCAGCCACGTCGACGGCTCTTTCGGCTTGACGTTCCCGCCCCAGGCGAAGCCCGTTCTCGCGAGTCGTCCTGGTTTTTATGACCAAGCCTTAGTCGAAGCAGCGCACCAGCCACTGATCGCTCGCCTCCCCGATTCCGTCACGGCGAAAACGGGCGAAACGTTCGGCATCGTCCTCAGTCTCCACGGCGACACGCCGCCTTGGGGATATAGCGTCGGGTGGGCCGCCTTTTCACTTTCCGACCCAGAAGCCGGTCCCATTTACCGCTCCGAATCGCCGTATCTAAAACCGACGCTGGCATTGGAGAAAAACGGCCAGGTCGACAAGGTCGTCTTTAATTCAGCGATGGTTGACTTCAATGGCGAGACGCTCCTCTACTACGGATCCGCGGACACCTACATCAGCATCGCGTCGGCCCCCTCAGCGGTCCGCCGCCCCGGAGACCCGCTCTTTACGTACTCAGAGTGTGCGAGCTTCCTGAGTAAAACCAAGGGCACTCGGCTCTAGACGAATTTTTCGCTGAAGTCGCCATCGCCGGTCCCAGCCGCAGGCGGCACGTAAGTGTAGATCTTCTTCTGGGCTTCGTTTTCAGTCTCGAGATTCACGGGCCGCTTCCAGATCGCCGCGAGAGAACGCATCGTCTCGCGCGTCCATTTCACGTCCAAATCCATGCCCATATGCTTGTGCCAAAGCAGGAGTTCGCCCTTGTTCAAATAGTTCGCGTCGGTCACGTAAATAAACGGCTGGCCCCGATTCGTGAGTTGGAAAAGGAGCTTTTCCTTCACCTTCTTATAATCGCGATCGATGATCTCGTATTGATTCGTACGACGATTGAACCCGTAATTGTAGAGTTTCTGTCGCTCGCAGAAGTCCTCAGTCATGTATTGGTCGATAAAAGTGATGTCGTTACAGACCCTGCGAACTTCGAAGATCTTCTGGCGGCCGAGCCCGAGTTTTTTGTCCCAGCGGGCCTTTTCGCGAATGTCCTCGTTCTCGTCGAATTCCTTCCCGAAAGCGCCGCGATCCCAGCGGTCCTCGATATCTCGGAAAAGCTCGATTCCGACCTTATAGGGATTAAGCCGACCGGGTTGACTCACCATCGTACCCGCGTGCGAGTCACAAAAATCGATCACTTCCGAGGCTTTCAAAGCCTTGGTCGTCATGATCTTGGAATGCCAGTACGAGGCCCATCCCTCGTTCATGATCTTCGTCTGCGCCTGGGGAGCGAAGTAGTACGCCTCGTCGCGAAGCATCGCGAGCACGTCGTGCTCCCACGGTTCCAGCGGGGCATTGTCCAAGAGGAACTGGAGAACGTCCTTCATCGGTTCGGGCGGATTCCGCAGTTCTTTGGCTGTGTTCGTAGCCATAAGCTTACGCTGTGATTCCAGGTATTCCGGCGGGTTGATGAAATTCTCCATGTAACCGCGGTCGACCCGCAATCGCCCGGTGCCCGGAGTGATTTCGACCTCGGGCGCACCGGGATCCTTGGATTCCGAGCGGGCCTTCGGGGCGAAAGGCGCGAAGGTGTCGATCAGCGTCTCGATCGCAAGCACGCGATCGATGAAGTCTTCGACTCTCTCCTGGCCGAGTTTATCCATCATGCCGCGAATCCGGACGGCGTGGTTCGCCATCGTATCGAGCATTTTTCGGTTCGTTTTCGAGAACCAATAATTATTTTTAAAGAAATCGACGTGTCCGAAAACGTGCGCCATCACGGTCTTTTGCTCGACCATCGTGTTCGACTTCATCAAATACGCGTAAGAGGGATTCGTATTGATCACCATCTCGTAAATTTTCTGGAGCCCGAACTCGTAGCCTTTGGAAAGCTGGTCGAAATCCATTCCAAAACGCCAGTGAGGATAACGCACCGGAAAACCGCCGTAAGCGGCGAATGCGTTCATCTGATCGTGGTCGATCATCTCGAAAATCGTATCGAAGAAATCGAGTCCGTAGCCGCGCGCGTAGCCTTCGATTTCGTCGCGCACTCGCTTGAGTTCCGGGGTCAGGTCGGAGGAGTCGAATCCGTAGGCCATCGCTTATTTCCCCTTCCCTAGAAAATCTTTGATCGACTGGAGAATACCCTCTTTATTTTCGATTCTCGAAAGCAGGACTTCTTCGTGCTCCGAACCGAAGTGCTCGGCAAGGTCTTTATAGAACTGGCCGGATCCGTAGCGCGACTCGACCTGGCCGTAACAAAACGTATTCACTTTCGGCAAAAGCGACTGTTCGAGCATATCCAAACAAACCTTCGTATCTTCGCCCGACCAGTTATCCCCGTCCGAAAAATGGAAAGGATAGATATTCCAATCCGACGGCGGGTAGTCCGTATCGATAATCTGTTCGCAAAGCTTATAGGCGGACGAAATCAACGTCCCCCCCGACTCACGCGTGCGGTAAAACGTATCCTCGTCAACTTCTCGCGCGGTCGCATCGTGGATGATGTAGCGGGTTTCGATCCCCTTGTACTGCGAACGAA
>CAZAKW010000001.1:0-27361 GCA_964485835.1 uncultured Bacteriovoracaceae bacterium | reverse complement strand
GGTATCGATCCAGAAGGCTTCCGTCCGTACGATCTCTTTCTGCTCGTCGCCCATCGAGCCCGAAACGTCCATCATGTAGATGATCACGGCGGAGTTCTCGTGCTTGACGTCTGATTTCCAAGAGCGGTACCGAAAGTCCTTTTTGATCGGGATGATCATCGGCTTTTCGGCGTTGTACTGCCCCGACGCGATCTGGCGCTTCAGCGCTTCCTTAAAGGTTCGCTTGAAGTGTCGCAGACTGTTCGGACCCTGCGACGCAATCGAGGTGTACTTATCGACTTTGGACTTTAATGTCTTATGGCCGCGGGGCTCGATTTTCGGCAATTGGAGCTCGTCGCCCAGAATCTCGGCAAGCTCGGCAAGCGACATCTCGACTTCAAGCTCGTGCTTGCCTTCGGTATTCCCCGCTTCGCCCTGCCCCGGTTCTTCGCCGTCTTGGGGGTCGCCCTGCCCCACCGAATCTCCCGGCTCCCCTTCTCCTTGGCCGACCCCACCTTGTTCCTTGTCGCCGTAGCGGAAACGAGGGATTTCGATTTGCGGAACCGGAATCGAAACGAGGTCCTTGCCCTTCCGGCCGATCATCTCGCCGTGGGTAATGTACTTCTTCAGATCCTTTTTGATCATTCCCTTCACGATATTTCGGAAGCGGTTATGATCCTGCCGGATGGACGAACTCACTTATTGCCTTTTCTTCGCGTCGCCACGGGCGAAAATGCTCGCCACGTAATTGAGAACGTCGGTCGCCGAGATCTCGTCGTACCCGAAGTTCTTGATCAAGCGTGCTTTCACGACGTCGATCTTTTCTTGCGTTTGGCGATCCACGACGTTCGAAACGAGCGACGTGAGCTTGATCGTGTCCTTCTGGTCTTCGAAGAGCTTGAGCTCGAGCGCTTTATGCAACCGCTCGTTCATCCGGTAATCGAACGTTTTACCTTCGATCGCCAACGCCCCGATGTAGTTCATAATCTCGCGGCGGAAATCGTCCTTCCGGCTCTCCGGAATCTCGATTTTCTCCTCGATCGACCGCATCAGCCGCTCGTCCGGCTCCTCGTCCATGCCGGTGTACTTGTTCTTCACCTTTTCGCGCTGGGTATAGGCCTTCACGCTATCGATGTAGTTTCCGCAGAGCTTGGAGATCGCGTCTTCATCCGCCGAGATCGCACGTTGGACTTCGTTTTTGATGATGTCCTCGTACTCCTGTTTCACCACGTCGACCAATTCCCGATAATGCTTCCGACGATCTTCGGAAGCGATCAAAGCGTGGTGCTTGAGTCCGCTATCCAGTTCGTTCAAGACCATGAACGGGTTGATGCAGCCGATGTCGCCGCTTTTATCGTTCACCAGCGCGTTCGAGATCTTATCCTGGATATACCGAGGCGAAATCCCGTCGAGACCTTCGCGAACGGCGTCCTTGCGGAGCTCCTTCACGTTGTCTTCAGTCCAACCCGAAAGCGTTTTGCCATCGTAAAGCTTCATTTTCTGGAGCATCGAGAGATTCGCTTTTTTCGGCACTTCCAAGCGCGAGAGCACGGCCCACATCGCCGCCACTTCGATCGTATGCGGAGCGATCGATTTGCCCTTGATGCGATTCGGATTGAAGTCTTTCTGATAGATCTTCACTTCCTCTTTTAGCTTGGTGATGTACGGAACGTCGATCTTCACCGTCCGGTCCCGTAAAGCTTCCATGAACTCGTTGTTTTGGAGCTTGCGGAATTCGGGTTCGTTCGTATGGCCTATGATGACGAGGTCGATATCGGTTTGGGCGAACTTTTTGGGTTTGATCTTGTGCTCCTGCGAAGCCGTCAGAAGGTCGTACAAGAACGCAACGTCGAGCTTGAGCACCTCGATAAACTCGACCACGCCGCGGTTTCCAACGTTAAACTCTCCGTCGAAGTTAAACGCGCGCGGATCGGAGTCCGAGCCGTACTCGGCGATCTTCCGGTAGTTGATATCTCCGGTCAGCTCCGTCGAGTCCTGGTTCTTTTCGTCTTTCGGCTGGAACGTGCCAATCCCGATTCGGTCTTTTTCCGAAAGCACGAGGCGCTGGATGCGAACGTGGCCTAGCACCTTCATCCAATCGCCGTCGTAGCGCTTCAAGAATTCGCGGAAGATAAAGCGCGAGGCCGGATCCACGTCGCCCGAAATCGCGATGCGATACGGAGATTTATTCCCGCGATTCAACTCTTCGAGAATCTTCGGACGAAGGTCCTCGGGAATCAGCTTCAAGGGATCTTCGTGCATCGGCGAGAGCACCTCGCGCGAGCCGCCGAGGATATCCGAAAACTTTCCTTCCGGATCGATCCATTTGAAAGTGTACATCGCGCCGGCATCCGTCTTCGAATAATGCTCGATCCCTTTTTTCAAAAGACGAGCGATCGTCGATTTCGCCGATCCAACCGGACCGTGTAAAAGAAGAACCCGTTTTTCGGTACCGTAACCTAACGCCGCGGACTTGAAAAAATTCGTCAACTTCATCAACTGGACGTCCAACCCGAAGACGGCGTCTTTGCCGTTTTCGATCGGATCGTCGAAGAAGTTGTAGCGGGTGATGTTTTTCTTGTATTCGAGGTAATTCGACGCCCCGTACGTCATGATCATGTCGTACATGCGCTGGAAAGCATTCCGCGCAATCGCGGGATTCTGCTTCACCAAGTCGAGATATTGAACGAAAGTGCCTTCCCACGACTGGTGCCGGAAGTCTTCCGTTACACGTTTGTCATTTAGAATCTTACCCCAGTCGATGGTGGTGCCAGTGGAAGCGTTCATCCAGTAACCTTCTTTCCTTCCAAGATTTTACCTTTGCAGTCGAGAACTTGTAAAGTTACGCTGACACATATGTCTCTAGAGCAAGCGCTCGAGTTCGCCCGCAAGTCCCTCGCTCGCGTAAAACCCGACGAGTTCGAAATCTATCTGGGGAGATCATCCTCTACCCAAGTCTCTGCTAAAGACCAAAAGGTCGAGTCACTCACGCGTGCAGAGGACGTGGGGCTCTCGATTCGGCTTAAGCGTCAAAATCGTGTCGGCTTTAGTTTCACGACTTCGCTTGCCGAAAGTGCCATCGAACGTGCGGTCGAATCCGCCTCCCAGGTGGCGGAAGTGATGCCTGAAGAGGCCGATATCACGCTCGGAAATTTTGACACAGAGCTCCCCAATCTCTCTCCACGATATGATGCCGACGGCCTAGCCGTGCCAATCGAGGAAAAAATCGCCCGCGCGCTACGGCTTGAACGCCTTTGCCGCGAAGCGGATCCGCGGATTCAAACCGTACGCAGCGCTTCGCTTTCGGAGTCCGTTTCGGAATCGATCCTCGTCGCCCACGATGGCCGCCTACTCCGCCACGGCGGAACGCTCTTTTCGGCATCCCTCGCCTGCAAGGCCGAAGAAAAAGGCGACGCCCAGATGGGTTACGAATACGTCTTTTCCCCCTTCCTCTCGCGGCTCGACATCGAATTCTGCGCCAAGTCGGGCGCAATCTCCGCGACCGAACTTCTCGGCGCGGTCAAACCGCGCTCGATGAAGTGCAAGGCGGTGATCCGCAACGACGTCGTGTCGGATCTGCTCGATTTTCTTGCCGGCAGTTTCTCGGGCGAAGAAATCGAAAAAGGCAAAAGCCTGCTCCAAGGAAAACACGGCGAGAAGGTTTTCGCCGATTTTATCGACATCGTCGACGATGCGACGCTTGAGGACGGGCTCGCCACCCGCGCTTTCGATGCGGAAGGCACGGCGTCGCGCGAAAACAAACTCGTCGATAAAGGCGTCTTTCGCACGATGCTGCTCGATCGAAAGTACGCGAAGCGATTCGGTCAATCGCCGACCGGCAACTCCTCGCGCTCAATCAAATCCGCTCCTTCGATCTCGTCCACTAACTTTTACTTGAAGCCGGGCACGCGGTCTTACATGGACCTGGTCCGGGAAGTCGGCGAAGGGATCGTCATCACGAATCTGATGGGCGTGCACACGGCGAACTCGGTCACCGGGAATTTCAGCTTGGGCGCCAGCGGAATCCTGATTAAGAATGGAAAGCTCGCCACCCCTGTGAAAGGCTTCGCCGTAGCCGGCAATATCTTGGATCTTTTTCGCGACGTCTCGGCGCTCGGCTCGGACCTTCGCTTCTTCGGATCGATTGGGGCGCCTTCGCTTCTTCTGCCCGAACTCGCGGTAAGCGGAGATTGACCCATTATGGAAACCGAGCTGAAACCTGAAGCCGCGTTTCTCACCGACATCGGACGGAGACGTGCGCAGAACCAGGATTCGGGCGGCGCATTTTCCGACCTTTCGTTGTTCGTCGTCGCCGACGGGATGGGCGGCCACCGCGGCGGCGAAGTCGCCTCGAAGATGGCGGTTGAAGCGATCCGCGAGGTCGTCGCCAGCAAACTCGTCGAAGGCGCTTCCAGCGCGATCGCCCTTGCGGAAGGCGCGAAAAGCGCGAATCAACGGATCATGGAGCGCGCACGTAACGAGCCGGAGCTTGAAGGCATGGGAACGACGACGACGTCCCTGCGTTTCGACGGACCGATCGCCTATATCGGACACGTCGGCGATTCGCGCTGTTACCTGCTTCGGCCAGAGGGCGTTTGGCAGCTCACCCGCGACCACTCACTCGTCCAGGAAAAGCTTCGCGCGGGAATGATCACGCGCGATCAGCTCAAGACCGATCGGATGAAAAACGTCATCACCCGCTCCGTCGGCTTCGATCTCCAGTTCGGCATCGATCTATATGAATACGAACCGGAAGCCGGGGATCTCTTTCTTCTTTGTTCCGACGGCTTAACCGGCCCGTTAGACGATGCGGATATCCATGCGATCGCGACGGCGATTTATTTCGATGCGATCCGGGGCGCCGAATTCCAGGGGCGAAAATTCGGATACGAACCTTTATTGAAACACTTGGTTGATCGCTTTGTGGAGGCCGCGAACGAACGTGGCGGCGACGACAACATCACCGCGCTGGTCGCGCGATTTCCGGGATAGGCCGCATGCCATGAAAGTTTCCGCCAATCGTTTTTATACCATCATGATCGTCCCCGAGAAGACGACGCACGTTCGTAAGATCCTCGTACCGGCTTGGCTCGTACGGCTCTCCGCGGTCGGCGTCGCGGTATTGATCGTCCTGATCGGCGTGATGGTCGCAAACTACGGATACGTGATGAGCCAAGTGGGAGCCAACAACGAGCTCAAGACCGAGAACCGGCGGCTTCGCCAGCAGGTCCAGGTCTTCAAAAGCAAGATGGGGACGCTGGAGTCGGCGATGGAACGTGTACGCACGTTTTCGACGCGTCTGAAAGTGATCACGGGAGCGGAAGACCGAGGTGGCGTCGCGGCGCTAATGAAAAACATCCCGGACGCGTCTGAAAACATCGGGCCTTCGCGCGAGATTCCCGCGGAAGTCGCGGCGATCGAGGCGGAGCTGGACCCTCGGGATCCGGAACACGAGGAGCTGCGCTCGCAGTACGAAGAGCTTGACTTGAAAATCACGTCGATGACCGCGGAGTCGCTGACGCTTGAGCAAAATCTCCAAGACCAGTACGAGCATCTCGTCGATCAGAAAGCGTTTCTTTCGGCGCTGCCGACGCGCAAACCGGCGATTGGGTATTTCACGTCCGGCTTCGGCATTCGCCGCGCTCCGTTCGGAGGCAAAGTGAAAATGCACGAAGGCCTGGACATCGCCAACCACCCGGGCACCCCGATTAAAGCGACGGCGGACGGCGTCGTAACTTTCGCAAATGCGAAAGCAGGCTACGGCCAAACGGTGATTTTAGACCACGGGTACGGCCTCCAAACTTGGTATGCGCACACGCGTAAAGTTCTTGTGAAAAACGGTCAGAAAATTCGACGCGGCGACAATATCGCGCTGCTCGGGAATACGGGACGCTCAACCGGCCCCCATCTCCACTACGAGGTTCGAGTCAACGGAATCCCGGTAGATCCCCTTTCCTACATCCTGGAAAACTAATGACTTTTAGGGGTTCGAACCCTAGACTCGGGGGACACAACACCTCGGGAAAATCATGGCGATTCTTCAATTTGCACAGAAACTTTTCGGCACCCAAAACGACCGCGAACTTAAATCGATCGCGCCCCTCGTCGTTCGCATTAACGAGTTAGAAAAAACGGTCGCGGACCTTACCGATCCCCAGCTTCAAGCGAAGACCGCGGAATTTCGCGAACGTCTTTCTCGGGGCGAAAAATTAGACGCGATCCTCCCGGAAGCATTCGCCGTCGTGCGCGAGGGCAGCAAGCGCGTCTTGGGCCAACGCCACTACGACGTCCAGCTTGTCGGCGGGATCACTCTCCATCGCGGTCGGATCGCCGAGATGAAAACGGGGGAAGGAAAGACTCTTACGGCAACCTCGCCGATGTACTTAAACGCATTGACCGGAAAGGGCGCCCACGTCGTTACCGTGAACGATTACCTCGCTCGCCGCGATAGCGAACACATGGGGCAGCTCTACGGCTTCCTCGGTCTTTCCACGGGCATCATCGTCCATGGCTTAAGCGACGGCCAGCGTAAACGCAATTACGGCGCCGACATCTCTTACGGCACCAATAACGAATTTGGTTTCGATTACCTCCGCGACAACATGAAGTTTCGACTCGAGGACTACGTCCAGCGCGATCTGCACTACGCGATCGTCGACGAAGTCGATTCGATTCTGATCGACGAGGCACGGACGCCGTTGATCATCTCCGGCCCTTCCGACGCCTCGAGCGATCTTTACACCTCGATCGACCAGCACGTGAAAAGCGGCGGGGGGTTGATCAAAGACGAAGACTACACAATCGACGAGAAATCGAAGTCTTGCTCGCTGACCGAAAAAGGCATCGACAAGATGGAGAGCCGGATGGGGATCCAGAATCTCTACGATCCGCGCAACCTAGAAATTCTCCACCACGTAAACCAAGCGCTTCGCGCAAACATCATCTACAAACGCGACGTTGATTACGTGATTCGCGACGGCGAAATCATGATCGTCGACGAATTCACCGGTCGATTGATGCCGGGACGACGCTGGTCGGACGGCCTCCACCAAGCGATCGAAGCGAAAGAAGGCGTGGACATCGAGAGCGAAAACCAAACGCTCGCGACCATCACCTTCCAAAACTACTTCCGGATGTACGAAAAGCTCGGCGGGATGACCGGGACGGCGGATACGGAAGCGACCGAATTCAAGCAGATCTACAAACTCGACGTGACGGTGATTCCGACGAACCGGACGATGATCCGACTGGACCACGCCGACGTCATTTTCAAAAACCAGCGCGCGAAATACAAAGCCGCGGCCGCGGAACTCAAGCAGCTCCACGAAAAAGGGCAGCCCGTGCTCGTCGGAACGACCTCGGTGGAAAAATCCGAAATCATCCACCAGCTCTTGACGAAAGAGGGCATCCCCCACTCCGTTCTGAACGCGAAACAACACGAGCGCGAAGCGTACGTCGTCGCCCAGGCCGGACGTAAAGGCTCGATTACGATCGCCACCAACATGGCCGGCCGGGGAACGGATATTCTCCTGGGCGGAAATCCCGATCTGCTCGCGGAAGAAGAAGTCGGCAAGCTGAGCGTGGGGGCGACCGAAGAAGAACGCACCGAGTGGGAAACGAAATACAAGGAAGCTCAAGCGCGGTGGAAAGAACTCTGCGCCCGCGAGCGTGAAGAAGTCAAAGCGGCTGGCGGGCTCTTTATTTTGGGGACGGAACGCCACGAGTCTCGCCGAATCGACAATCAGCTTCGTGGACGTGCGGGTCGCCAGGGCGACGCCGGTGGATCGCGTTTTTATCTTTCGTTTGAAGACGATCTGCTCCGGATTTTCGGCCACTCCGCTCTTCTCCAGAAAACCGTCGCGGCGATGGAAGAAGACGTGCCGGTCGAACACCGCTGGACGACCAAGGCGATCGAGAACGCCCAGAAAAAAGTCGAAGGCCATAACTACGATATTCGGAAACACCTACTCGAATACGACGACGTCATGAACCAGCAGCGCAAAGTGATCTATGCGATGCGGAAAGAAGTCCTGGCACGCGACAACCTCCGCGAAATGGTTTTCTCGCTCTTGGGCGACGTCGCTCGCAATATCGGCCAGGAATTCTTCCCCAACGGAAAACTCAAGCGCGACGAAGTTGGCCAAGCGAAGCTTGATCTCGCGGAGTTCAAGACGGCGATCGCCACGACCCTCCAGTTCATGCCCGAGCTTGAAGAAAAGGATATCCAACCCTTCAATCACCTGGGGGTCGAGAACCTCGTCCTCAAGCTTGCCGACGAACGGTACACGCAGAAGGAAGGCAATTACGGCGCCGAAATGATGCGGCATCTGGAGAAGATGATTCTCCTCACCACGATTGATCAGCTTTGGAAAGACCATCTTCTCGCGATGGACCACCTTCGCGACGGCGTCGGACTCCAGGGCTACGGGCAAAAGGATCCAATCATCGTCTATAAGAAGGAAGCGTTTCGTTTCTTCGGCATGATGATGGACGCGATTACGGTCGACGTCGTTCGTAAGCTCTTCGCAGTTGAAGTCGCCGCGAACGAGGAGCCCGAAGCGATTGAGGCCGAACTGATTCGTGAAGAAGAAGCCTTATTGGATAGCGGAAACTTTCAGTACAACATCACCGACTCCGGGGAGCTGGTACCCAATACGGGCGGGAAACCAGCGGGCCGGCAACCGCCGATGGATCTATCCCATTTGCAGAAGGCACCTCGCCAGATGCAACTCTCGCGAGGCGCGGCTCCGGCGGGCTTGAGCGCGGGCGGTGGCGGAGGCGGAGGAAGCGGCCCGTTTGCGCAACCCCAGCCCGCGGCCGGCGGTGCGTTTGGCGGAAGCTACGGCGCTTCGGAAGTTGATAAGGTCGGACGAAACGACCCTTGTCCTTGCGGAAGCGGGAAGAAGTATAAGAAGTGCCACGGGGTGAACGACTGAGGGACCTTCCCTCGGTCTACTCCTCGACGGGAATGGGCGGAATGGTCGTCTTGAATTCGATGATCGCCCGTACTTTCGAGAGCGCGGCGACTTGATTTGGATCGTCCGCTTGAATCAATTGTTCGATTTTTTCGATCCCGACTTTTGGGTTTTTATCGGTAATCGCCATCACGACCATTGAATCGATCAGTTTATCGCGATCAGGACCCACGAAGACCTGATTCCGAGATACGTATTCTTGAAACTGCTTTTTCGCGTATTGGTTCATCTCCGAGTCTTGAACCGGATTCATTTGGGTCGCGATGTGGAGCACGTCTTCCCGAATTTCCAGCGACTGTGCTTTCTCGTCTTCCATCAGCTTCCGAACGTCGACTCTAAATTCATCCCGATTATGGCGAAGATCCTCGTTGAGTTCATGTCGCAACTTCAGGTGGTCCGAGGTACTGATTTCTCGCGAATTCGCATGCAGGGCCATGCCTGCCAAAAGAATTCGTTTCGCCGCCGGGCCAAGCTTCGCACCGACGATGTATTTTTCTTTTTCGGGATCGACCGCAAGGCGGCGAAAAGGCGGGCTCAGAACTTCTTGGGACGAGGGAAGCTCCTCGGTCTGGGCAGGCGCAGCCCCCGCCGAAACCGTGCTCAGAACTGCGGATTCATCCAGCGCTGGCTCCGTTCGCGCTCCGCCGTCGAGAAGCGCCTCTTCCCTCTCGCTCGCTAGGATTTCCGTGGGCTCGACTTCCTGCTTGGTTTGAAAATACTTCCAACCGCCAAGCACGATCAAAATCGCCGCAAAGAAGAGAAATGCGGGCCCCATCTTGGAGTTCATAAGAAGCCCCCTTCGGAGGGAATCCCTTTGGACTACCTCACCTAAAAACAAATCCCCCCTGCCCGAATTTGAATGACGCCCAACGGACAGGGGGAAAGAAAGAATTACATTTCCTGGACCGGGCAGGACGAGTCACTGAGCGCCGTGTAGGTATAAGTAAAAGCGGTACAACTGAAGACGTTGTGTAACCGTGTACCCGACTGACCGGGCATGTACCGATCGGCGCACGACGCGTAGTACATCATGCTTCCGCCACCATCGAAGTTTGTGCATCCATAGTAGCCGCCGTAGCGCGCAGCTTGTGCTTCCTCGGAACCCATTACGAAAAGAGCAGCAGCCAAGATCAGGAACTTTCCGAATAAAATCTTCATGAGACACCCCTCCATTTTATAGTGATTACTTCTCGGTAGCAGACCCCCAATACTTGATTAGAATAGTCCACTATTAGTTTGGAATACAAGCCGGAAATAACGGGAAATATCAATTACTTAGCGTGTTTTAGTGAAGAGTGTTAAGAAAACCAGGGTCTTTCGCGCTATCCTCAATCCCGAGCTAAAAACGTATCCCACGTCGGGCTGACCGCGAATGCGGCGTTGATCAGGCCCACGTGGGAGTAAGCTTGCGGAAAATTCCCAAGCTGCGTCCGCGTCGCCGGATCGAAATGTTCGGCGAAGAGCTGGAGATGATTTCCCGCCTTCATCACTTCCTTCATCAAATCTAGCGCGCGCTCCTGATCCCCGATCGCGGCCACGGCTTGGATCAACCAAAACGAACAAATCATAAACGCCGACTCCGGAGTTCCGAAGTCGTCGGGCCTCCGGTAGCGATAGAGAAATCCCTTCCCTAAACTCAACTCTCGTTCGATCGTCTCGACGGTTTGCCGAACGAGATCGCAATCCGGAAAACGAAAAGACGCCGCCTGGAGAATCGACGAATCCAGCGTCGCGTCGCCCGGACCGTTTCGGATCACTCCGCCGTCCACGGCCGCACGCACGGCTGCTTCGGCGCGGTCGGCGGCCTTTTTCCATTCCTTTTCCTTGACGCCGTCAAGACGTCCGGCCGCGCGCAATCGTTCGAGCGAGCGTAGGGCGGTTAAGCAAATCAAATTCGTGAAGGTGTAGATCTGATTATCGCCGCGAATCTCCCAAAGCCCCGCGTCCGGCTGGTCGATGCTGCGCTCGCAGAGACGCCCGAGATATTCGATAATCCGATCAAGCTCCGGCGTGCGAAGCTCGGCGAAACGTTCGTCGACGTAGAGCGGAGAAATCGCCAGAATCATCTCGCCGTAAACATCGTTCTGAATATGCTCCGCCGCTTGGTTTCCGCTGCGTACCGGGCGGCTCCCATGCCAGCCCGTCCACGCTTGGTGTTCGTATTCGGGAAGCGGCAAATCGCGCGAAAGCGAATACACCGGCGCCAGCCGCTTCAAATCTGCCTCGTTCTCTTTTACGAGAGCGAGCAAGTAAGCGAGAAACCCTTCGACCTCTTCAAAATGTCCGAGGTTTCGAAACGCGCTTAAGGTGTAAAAAGCGTCGCGCAGCCAACAAAACCGATAATCCCAGTTCCGAACTTCCCCGCGCGTCTCCGGAAGACTCGTGGTGAGCGCCGCGAGGATCGCTCCGGTCTCTTCGTAGACGTGGAGTTTAAGCGCAAGCGCGGAACGAATCGTCTCTTTCTGGAAGTAGGTCGGAATCGAACAATGCTTCACCCACGTCCGCCAATAACGAAGGGTCTTGTCCAAAAACTGCTCGCAGACCGAAACTAAATCGTCCTCGATTCCGATCTCCCAGGTCATCGCGAAATAAGCCGGCGCCGTACCGACGAGATGGCTTTTCGCTTCTTGGATCGCAAGCAGCGGAACGTTGGTCGACAAGCGAAGCTCCCCCGCCTCGTGGGAATAACGAAGATGGCTGTTTCCCCGAACCGCGGTCGCCGGCTTTTTGCTCCATCCTTCTACTGGCGTGACGAGGAATTTCACCAATGGACTGCCTTCGAGCGCACGCACTCGTCGAAACATCGAAAGCGGTCGATACATCCGGCCGTACTGTTCGAAACGAGGAAAAAAATCCACGACTTCGATCGCCTCGATCGCACCCGCAGGGGTTCGCCATCGAATCACCGTGCGCAAGATATTCGTGCTGTCCAAATAGGATTGTTCGTAAACAAGGTCGACTGCGCCTTCGGGGGGTTCGATCCGAAACGCGCCGCCATTCTTATCAAGAATCGCACCGAAGACGGGTGGGGAATCTGGCCTCGGAAAACAAAGCCAATCTAACGAAGCATCCTCGCGAATCAATGCGGAGGCGTGACAGTTACCGATTAAACCGTAAGGGTACATCTTATCGTTTTATTTTACCCCGACTTCGAAGTAAACCTACGAGCATGCGATTTTCACTTCGCCTCGGCCTCCCTCTGGCCATGGTCATTGCCCTCGTCGCACTGATTGCCTTCCCTTTGATCGACCGACTCACCCAGCGATGGTTTGTACGTGATTTGGAGATCCGCGCCCGCCTCGTCACGGAAATGCTTTCAGAGGAGGTTTCGGCGTTTGATTCGAAGTTAACGAATTCCGCAACGCTCCAGACGATGCTGCAAAAACGCCTTGAACGACTCACCCGAGACGAGCGGCTCGTCGCGGTAGCCATCTGCAGTCAAGATGAAAAACTTTTAAGCGCAACGAAGTCTTTTGGCGCGCCACTGGACTGCGCGGCGCCCTCCGCAAACGACGCCGAGTTCGTCGAGACGTCCCAGGGCCGCGTCCATGTCTATCGCGAAGACGTCGAGCTTGCGGAAGGAACTCCGTTTACCGCGCTGATCGTCCACGATATGGCGTTCGTAGATAAACGGCGCTTTGAGGCGCGACGCGCCCTGTTTCTGATCTTCGTCACGCTTCTGATTCTCGTTGCGACTCTTTCGACGATCGTCGCGCATCTAACCTGGCGGGGATGGCTCGACGGGGTTCGCGACCTGCTTAAAGTTCCCAAAATTTCACGCCTCGGGAAACTCGCGCGTTCTCGCCCCGAGCTGAAGCCGATCGCAAAGGACCTGCGCAACTGGGCGGAAGAACTCGCGCGCACCGGCGGCCAACGCGACCCCGGGCAGATCTCTTGGTCGCCGGAAGCGTTGCGGTCGATTCTCCAGAAGGAATTGGCGGGCGAAGAAATCCTGATTCTCTCCAATCGCCAACCCTACATCCACACCAAGTCCGGTGGAAAAATCCAAGTGCAAGTCCCCGCCAGCGGCCTCGTGACCGCGCTTGAACCCATTATGCGCGCGTGTTCGGGGACGTGGATCGCCCACGGGTCCGGAAGCGGAGACCGAGAAAGCGTGGACGAACACGACCGCGTCGCCGTCCCGCCGAATAACCCGTCCTATAAGATTCGGCGTGTTTGGCTCACCCCTGAACAAGAAAAGGGATACTATTACGGATTCGCAAACGAGGGGCTTTGGCCTCTCTGTCACATCGCGCACACCCGCCCGATTTTTCGCTCGGAAGATTTCGAATGCTACCGAGAGGTCAATCGCCTTTTCGCGGAAACCGTCGTCCAAGAAGCCAAGACGAAGAATCCGGTGGTCCTCGTCCAGGATTATCACCTCGCCATGGCCCCACGCTTTATCCGTGAAAAACTCCCCGACGCGACCATCATCACGTTCTGGCATATCCCCTGGCCAAATTCGGAGGCGTTTGGGATCTGTCCGTGGCGTGAAGAAATTCTCGCCGGCCTTTTAGGCAGCAGCATCCTCGGCTTCCATACCCGTTTCCATTGCCATAACTTTCTGGACTCGATCGATCGTTATCTTGAAAGCCGCACCGAGCGCGAAACGATGACGATTTCGTATGGTGGCGAGATGACGAAAGTCAGCGCTTATCCGATCTCGATCGATTGGCCGCCGCAGCGTCTTTCGACGGTCGCGCCCGCCGCTTTGGCCCGCAAGCTTGTCCGAGAACGACACGGACTTCCGCTCTCCAATCGAATCGCGATCGGCGTGGATCGGCTCGACTATACCAAGGGAATTCTAGAGCGCTTTAACGGAGTCGAACGATTCCTAGAGCAGCATCCCGAAGAACGCGGGCGTTTTTCCCTCGTCCAAATCGGAGCTCCCACGCGATCCGGAATTCTCCAATACCAACAGTTCGTCGAACAGGTTCGATCGGAGGTCGCTCGAATCAACCAGAAATTCGCCCCAGGCCCCGGCGCCGCACCGGCGATCGTGCTCTTGGATCGACACCACGAGCCCGAGGAGATATTTGAATATTTTCGCGCCGCGGACATTTGCTTGGTGACGAGCCTGCACGACGGGATGAACCTGGTGGCCAAGGAATTTATCGGCGCTCGGGACGACGACGACGGAGTGCTGATTTTGAGCCAATTCGCCGGCGCCGCGCTTGAGCTTCCCGAAGCTCTCGTGATCAATCCTTACGATGTCGATCAATGCGCGGCCGCGATCGCGTACGCCCTAGCGATTCCCGAAGAGGAACGCGTCTCGCGGATGCGGTCGATGCGAATGTTCGTCCAAGAGTTTAACGTTTACCGTTGGGCGGGGCGCATGTTGATCGACGCTGCGAAAATCCGCAAGCTCGCGGATCTGCGGAAGCACCGGACCGGCACGTTACGCGAGACGTTTACCTCGCTTCGAATCTAGGTTTTATGTCCAGGCCGCCTATGCGAAAGCCCCCCCCTAAAGACAAAGCGTCACCTAAAAAAAGGCCATCCCGGAAAATCGGCCCACCCGCGTGGTCGCCCGCACGCACGGTCGCGCAATGTTTGCGCGACCTCCTCGAAAAAACCCAAGGCAGAATCCTTTTTGCATTCGATTTCGATGGAACACTCGTGGGTTTCCACCGCGATCCGGATCGCGTGGGCTTAACTGCCGAGTCGCGTTCGCTCTTACGACGCCTTGCGAAGAAGTAAGAAGTCGCGGTCGTCTCGGGACGCGCCCTCCCCGACCTGAAGAAAAAAGTTCGGGGTTTGCCCGTCCATCTTGCGGGTTCCCATGGGTTTGAGATTCTCTCCCGGGAGGGACAACTTTTGGCAGACGGTCGGGCCCTTTGGCAAAAGAAAGCCCAGAGCTGGATTCGTGACCTGGCAAAAGAAATCCTCCGCCGGAAGGAGCTCCAAGGGTGTTGGATCGAGGATAAGCGCTATTCCTGTACCGTCCACTACCGAGACGCCGCCGACCCGCTCCGAGCGGAGCAACGCCTGACGGCGCTCGCGAAAGGTTTTACCCCTCCGCCCCGAGTGATCGCCGGGATTTTCGTGTTGAACCTCGTCCCTCCCATCGCGCCCCATAAAGGCCATGCGCTCCGAAAACTGGAACGATTAACCCGCCTAAATGCATCGTTTTTTGCGGGTGACGACGTTACCGACGAAGACGTTTTCAGACTTCCCAGACGCAATCTTCTGACGGTGCGAATCGGCGACAACGGGCGCGCGACTGCGGCCCAGTTTCAGCTCCCAAACCGTGCGGCGCTTCGCCGACTCTTAGAAGCCGCGCTCCTTTAAGTCGCTTGAAACCCGCCTACGAACGGGGGACACTAGTCTTTGTGGAAGAAGACGAGAAAAGGAAGGAAGGCGATTTAACCTCGATTGGGCAATCCGTCGACGAGGAAGGTGCATTCACTCTTTCTCCGGAATCCGATGCGCTGCCGGCGCTCGAAGGGCTGGGCGATTTACTCGAGCCTCTAAGCCCGACTTCCTTGAATACGGAACCGCACACGTCCGGTGCCCCCTTCGACTCCCTCCCTCCGATTGATCCAGAGATCCAAAACTTGGCCGACGAAGCCGAAGCGATGGCTCCGATGCCAATCGATGCTTCGGACGAACTCCACTTGGACGATCCGGTCCCCGCGGCCCCCTTTCCAGAGTTCTCCGCCGCCGCGGCGACTCCCGTAGGCGCCGCGATTGGTGATGCGCTCCAAGATTCGTCGCCCACGGCGAAACATTACTCCGAACACGTAGCCCCGTCCGCCGGCCCTGCTCTCGCCGCGACTCCTTTTTCACTTCGGATTGAAGGCCCGTTAAGGATCCATGAACGCGAGGCATTGCTCCAGATCCTTTCGCGCGAAAATCTCGGCATTCGCGAAGTCGAGCTCGAACCCCAGTTTACGTCCAATACGATTTTGATTCCTCGGATCAGCGAGTTCGCCGGGATCCAAATCGTTCAAGCGCTCCGTAACTCTCACGCTCGGATGCGACTCGGTCCCTCCGATCGGATTTTTTCCGCCAAGCAGTCCCACGACGACGACGACCGGCTGATCTATCCGCCAAATCCAGATGCAGAAATTCTCATCACGGAGGACGGGGGCAACCGAGCTGACTCGGTGCTCTTGACCTCCGATGCGGAGTTGGCGGGGAAACCCGTCGTCCAGGCGATGGACGTCCTCCATGGGTCCATGAATCTGAAAGCCGCCCACGTTGCCCAACCCCAGTCTCCGGTTTTCCAGGATGCGATCGAGCGATTGAAACGGCAGTTGAAGTTTCAAGCCCTTCACCGAGGCGCGAATGCTCTTTTGGGTTTTCACTACGAGCTACATCCGCTAGAAGGACAGACGATCTATAAGCTTGTCGTGCAAGCCCGCGCCGTGCGCGTCGAAGGAGACTGATATGACCACGATTGATCCAAATGGTGTCGCGCTGAAGAACGACGCCTTTTTCTCCGTTGACGGCGACCCGGCAACCTCCGACATTCTCTTTTTTTCAATTCCTTGGGACGTAACGACTTCTTACCGTCCGGGAACCCGTAGCGGGCCAACCGCGATTTTAGAAGCTTCCCGCCAACTCGATCTCTATACCCCGTTTCTCGACCGAGCCTGGGAGATGCGCTTGGCGACGCTTCCTTATCCTGCCAACTGGGACGAGAAGAGTCGCGTTCTTCGGGAAAAAACCTCGAAGTACATCGCATTCCTCGAAGACGGGGGCGACACCGGCGAGTCTCCGGAAATGCAGGCCGTACTTAGGGAAGCAAATCTCGAAGCGGAGCGTCTTTACCAATGGTCCTACGAAGAGACGAAGCTTTGGCTCTCACGTGGAAAATCCGTGGTCATGGTCGGTGGCGATCACGCAACGAGCCTCGGCCCGATCCACGCTCACGCCGAAAAATATCCGGGCCTAAGCGTGCTCCACTTTGATGCTCACGCGGATCTTCGCGTCGCTTACGAGGGATTCCCCCATTCGCATGCCTCTATTATGGATCACGTCGCCCGGATGTCCGGCGTCTCGACGCTCGTTCAAGTCGGTATCCGCGACGTTTCCCCGGGCGAGATCGAAAGGATTCACGCAAGCGAAGGAAAAATTCGGACCTTTTTCGACTGGGACCTCCAGGCGCGACGTTTTGGGGGCGAAAGCTGGCAGTCCATTTGCGACGACATCGTCGGCAACCTTTCGCGAGAGGTCTATATCTCCTTTGATATCGACGGCCTCGATCCGAAACTTTGTCCCAGCACCGGCACACCCGTACCGGGCGGGCTCGAATTTATGGAGGCGGCCTACCTCGTCCAACGCGTGCTCGCGAGCGGACGCCGGATCGTCGGCGCGGATCTCGTCGAAGTCGCTCCGAATCCAAGCGGCGATCCGTGGGACGGCAACGTTGGCGCGCGGATGCTTTATCAACTGACGATTGCCGTAGCGAAATCGCTTCGCTGACTCTAGCGATGGTTCGTCGAACGCTTTATACAGTTCCACACACGCCACCGGAAGTGCGGTTGGAATTTCGGCGAGAAGCCCGCTTACGGGGCGTACAGTTTCTAGAAGAAATCGCCGAATGGTTCGTCGCGCCGGAGAATTCTCCAAACCTCGTTTGGGCAAGTGACATCGCTTGGGACGCTTACGAGGTTTCGGTTCCGTCGGTGGCGATCGGAGCGAAGCAGCTCATGAACGCCCTGCGAGCCGCTCGTCCGGCCGACATCCGCGACGAAACCACGCCAAAAACACGGTGGATCCTTCTTGATGGCCTCCACCACCGGCGAGCGGCACTTATCGCCGAACGGCTTGCCCTGACGAAAGCGGACGATCTTTCCCCGCCCCTTTTTTCCGCGCCCCCTCGCGTCGGTTTTTTTCTCGCATCTCCGGATCGCGCGCTCGCGATCTTTGATTCCCTGGGTCCCTATCCCGGCGGAGCAATTCCGTTTCGCGAAGAAAAAGTCGGCCCGCCCAGCCGCGCTTACCTGAAACTTTGGGAGGCCTGCACGCGGCTTGGCATTCGCCCCCGCGCGGGCGAAACGGCCGTAGATCTAGGAAGCTGCCCGGGAGGATGGACTTGGGCTTTGGCGAAGCTTGGGGCTGAGGTCTTTAGCATCGACGGAGCACCTTTGGATCCGTCGGTCGCCGCGCTTCCGGGCGTGGTTTTCAAAAAAGGCGATGCGTTTCGCCTCGATCCTCAAGACGCGCTTTCGACTCTTTCGAGAAAGCCTGCGAAATTCGATTGGGTTTTTTCCGATATGATCTGCGAACCGGCGCGCTTACCCGATCTTTTGCGGAAATGGGCGGACTACGGGGAGCACTTCGTGATTTCTGTAAAATTTAAAGGCGAGGCGGACTTAGACGCGATCGAAAAACTGGCGTCTTTCCCCGGTGCGAAGTTACGCCATTTGCGACAAAACAAACACGAACTCACCTGGGTCCACGGACCGGGCGTCTCGCGTTTTTAAACTGTTGCAATAAGTGGTTTAACCTCCAGCCGCGAGCCAAAAAAAAAGCCGCCTTCCCGAGGGGGAAGACGGCTTGAGAAACGTAACGGTAGGCCTTGGTTTATTTCGACTCGGGCGTATATTCCACGAGTTCGGAGATAACGACCTCTCCGCAAGAATCGGAATAGATCCCTTTTCCGATATAGTTACTCGAGATTTTCGCGACGTAGGTTTTCTCTGCCGACTTGTACTTGATCCCCGAAAAAGTGAAATAGGTCGTTTCGCGAACCCGGTAAGTCGAGCTCATCACGCCTTGCTCGTCGTAGTCTTTATCTTCAAGCGCTACGCCGACTTCGAAAAGCGCGTCGATCGCCAAAGGCGAAGCGTTCAATACGAGTTGGTCGCCCTGCTCAAGTTGGACCTGGTCCCGCACGACGGCGACCGCGATTTGAAAACGTTCCTTCTTCTTTTGTGCGTCCGATTCCTTCATCTGATAGACGCTGCGAGTGATCGAGCCTTCCGCGTTTAAAGCGAGATCCTTGATTTGCAACTCCGCCGGCGGGCACTCCGCGGCAATCGCCGAAACCGAAACCAAAGCCGTGATCAAAAGTGCGAGGGAGCGAATCATGAAGCCTCCGAGAATGCGTCGAGGAGTCCCCCGCGCAGGTTTGATGTTCGCTCTCTTTTGCCAAAGAACGCAGTGCGCAGTCAAGGCTTTGACGTCGACCCAGTAAATGCTTGATGGCGAGCGCCTAAAGATTAGTGAAGGAAGAAAGATCAGAGGCCGTCTTGGGCTTTTCCGCGAGATTTCGTCGGTCTAACGCGGCTGCCGACGGACCGTTCAAGACTTTCCCATCGCAGTCAAAGCGCGACCCGTGCGCGGGACAATCCCAGCTCCGCTCGGCGGAGTTCCAGTGGAGAACAGCGCCAAGGTGGGGGCAAATCGCCGAGCACGCGCGAATCCGCCCGGCGTTGTCGCGGTGGACAGCCACGGGCTTGCCATCGACCCGAACAACGGCACCTTGGCCGCGAGCGATGTTTGCGATCGAATCGACCTCGGAAGCCTGGAAGTGATCTGAGTATTGGGCAACGACGTTCAGATTCTCTTTCAAGTATTCTCCCGCACTGGAAAGACGCGTCCGATTTGGCGTGTAGATCTCGGCGTAGGGGCTTGGGCGATCCATGATCAAATCGACGACGATCTCGGCGCCAATCGCGGTGTTCGTCACGCCGTTGCCCGAATCGCCGGTGATGATGTAACTATTTTTCGAATCGAGCGGATTTCGGCCGGCGTACGCGACTGCGTCCACCGGTTCCATAATCTGGCCCGACCAGCGATGCGTGACCTCGCGTATTTCCGGCAAACGTTTGCGCGCCCACGTTTCCAGGCGTTTCCAACACATTTCGGGGTGGTGGTCTTGGCCGACTTTATGGTCCTCGCCTCCGATAATCACGCGTTCGAACTCGGCGTCTGCGTCGCGCTCAAGCCGAATATAATGGTAGGGATCGGAGGTATCCCAAAAAAGCGCGTTCGGCAGGCTCTCCCGAGGGATGCGAGCCGCGATCGCGTAACTCCGGTACGGTGCCTGTTTGGTATGCATCGCGAAGCGATCGATGAACGGAGTATGGGTCGCCGTAACGACGAATGTCACTTCGATGGGCGAGTCGCAGTTCGCCTGTTTCGAAAGAATCACTCGCGCTAGATCCTCTTCTTCCCACTCGACCGCATCGACGTGACAATGGGTACGGATCACTCCACCGAGGCGAGTAAACGCGTCGGCAAGTCCCCGCATGTATTTGACGGGCTGGAACTGGAGTTGGTCGTGGAACAAGAGCCAAGGGGAGTCGGAAAACATTTTCACTAAAGGTTCCGTCAACTCAACCCGCAGACCGGCACGCAAGGCCGCTGCGTGTTCCCTTTTTAGAAGCTTTTCGTCGTGCTCAGGCCCCAAGAACAAATACCCCGGCACCCGTCGCGAGTCGCACACGATAGACTCCCGAGCGATGATTTCTTCGATCAACTCGAGCGCGCGAACTTGGCTTGCGGCGACCCGCCGAGACGCCTCTTCGCCGTGAAGGCGCTCAAGCTCCGTATAGCGGTCGTCGATCGCCGTCGCCACGTGGGCAGTCGTTCTACCGCTTTCGCCGGAGCCGATTTCGTCTTGCTCAAAAAGAACGACGCTCTTTCCCTCTCTTGCCAGAAGGTAAGCACTCGTTAATCCTGCGAGTCCGCCACCGATCACCGCGGCATCGAAGCGAGACGGCGTGGCTCTACGATTCGGACTCAAGTCACGGGAGTTGACGGTCGCTTGAATTCCATTCCAGACTGAGACGGTTTGACCCGTAGGGTTACGCATACCTTAGTAGAAGCAAACACGGTGCCTAACTTGAACGCGACTTTTCGAGCACTTCAATCCTAGCAGGCTTCTTAAAATAGTCTTTCCACGGGTCGATTTTCTGACGCCGCAGACGCATAAGCGCGTCGGCGAGGGTGAAAGCGCACGATTCGACTTTTGCGACTTCCTTCCAATGGATTGGGAGTGCGACGCATCCCCCTTCCCGTGCGCGTAAGGAATAGGGCGCAACCGAAGTCGCGCCGTAGCCGTTTCGAAGATAGTCTACGAAGATCTTTCCCTTTCGTTTCGCCTTCGTCGCGACGGAAAGGTAAAGCGAAGGATCCTTATTCTCAAGGTGCCGCGCGATGGTCTTTGTGAACTCTTTGACTTCGTCCCAGGTGTATTTGGGTTGGATGGGCACGTGCACATGGAACCCCTTACCTCCAGAGACTTTCACGAACGATCGAAGCCCCAAATCCTCCAGCACGTCGCGTACGGCGTAAGTCGCCTTCACGACTTGCTTCCACTTCACGTCCGGCCCCGGATCAATATCAAAAACCATCAGATCCGGATTAAGCGGAGCTTGGCGATGGGCGCCCCAGGTGTGGATCTCAATCACGCTCATCTGCGCAAGCGCGAAGAGTCCCTTGATGTTCTCCACGTAAATCAGCGTATCTTCTTTGCCTTTTGGATTCGTAATCGTTTCCGTCTCAAGCTGGGGCGGCTGATAGACGTTCAAGTTTTTCTGGAAGAAACACTGCTTCAGGATGCCGTCGGGGCATCGCAAAAGCGAAAGTGGGCGCCCCCGCACGTGGGGTAAAATCCATTTCTGGATTTCGGCGTAATACTCGACCAGGTCTTGTTTTGTGATTCCAACATCGGGGATTAACACCTTATTGGGATGGGTCAACTTCACGCCGCTCACTTGTTTGACGGCTTCGTTGAGTTTTTTTGGCCGTTCAAGGACGACCTCGTCTGGCTTCTTATCTTCACGCAACCCTTTGAAAGCGCCTTGCCGCACGTTGCGATCCCCTGTCCACCCCCGAAATCCGATCTGGGCGACCCATTCGGGTTTCACCCAGTGGACTTCGTCCCGACCGGAGACCTTCTTCGAGAAGGGAGACTTCGGTTGTTTGAGTTTCTCTAAGCGCTTTCGTAAATCGGACGCCTCTTTACGGCTGAAGCCCGTACCGACTCGGCCGACCGGTCGAAGCCCCCCCGAACCGCCCTCGTCGCGCACCCCTAACAGCAACGACTTGAATTCGCCGGTCTTGGGATGCAGAGCGTAGCCTCCGATAATCATCTCTTGCTCGTCCGCACACTTCGACTTCACCCACCCGCCGTGGCGCCCGGCGATGTAAGGCGCCTCCGCCCGCTTGGAGATCACTCCTTCAAGACCTAGCTTGCAGCCCGCTTTGCGAAGCTCTTCTCCCGAGCCCGAGTAGTGTTCGCTATAGAGAATCCGTTTGGATCCGAATTCACGGATCAGCGTTTCAAGCTTTGCTTTACGTTCCACAAGCGGTTGTTCGCGGAGATCCTCGCCATCGAGCTCCAGCAGATCGAAAACGTAAAAAACGAGCTTCGAAGTTTTACCTTCTTTAAGGGCGACTTGAAGGGAGTGAAACTCACTGATTCCTTTGGGATTGACCACCACGATTTCGCCGTCTATCCAGGCCGAATCAATCGGGAGTCTAGCGATCTCCTTAGGCAACGTGCCGTACCTCTGCGTCCAGTCGAGCCCCCCTCGAGTCCAAAGAGTCACGCTTCCAGAATCAATCCGGGCAAGCGTTCGGTAGCCGTCAAATTTCACTTCGTGCACCCATGCCTCGCCTTTTGGCGCGCTTTCTACGAGTGTGGCCAGTTGGAGTTCGGGCGGTGCTGCTTGGCTTTTCTTCGCGGTCGTTTTCTTCTTCGCCGGTTTTCTTTTCTTCGGCGAGTCGACTCGCGCCTTCCCCGCCCGCCCTTTCTCGCCGGGAAGAAGCTTACCGGTCACGACGCTTTGGGGTTCCCGCTCGACGACGGAGTACTTGCTCTCCGGTATCGCCGCGTCGTCCGCGCGTTTCATCAACAGCCATTGGGAGCGCGAACCCGCAGGGCGAGTCCGGACTAAAATCCATCGACCGCGGAGCTTCTGGCCCTCCAATTCGAACTCCAACCGACCTTGCTTGAGCGCCTTTCGCGGATCGCCTTTCCAGCGCCATTCCCCCTGGTCCCACACGATTACGTTTCCCGCGCCGTACTCTCCCTTTGGAATTACGCCTTCAAACGACGCGTAATCCAGCGGATGGTCTTCGACTTCCATCGCAAGCCGCTTTATCTTCGGATCGAGCGAGGGGCCCTTCGGCACCGCCCAGCTCTTGAGCACACCATCGACTTCAAGCCGAAAGTCGTAGTGAAGATGGGAAGCGTGATGTTTTTGGACCACGAACGAAGCGCAGGTCGTACCCGTGCGTGCGGACGCGGCGATTCGTTTGCGCTTGAGCACTAAAGGAGGCGGCTCGGATGTTTTCTTGAAATCGCGCTTACGACGATACTCTTCGAGAGCCATGGTCGCTCTTGCCTTTCCGGCCTTCTAAGCTTTTCTTGAGCAGCGGCATCAAGTCGACCACTTTACCCTTCGGAGTTTCTTCGTCGACGGAAACGATTTCTTCGGCTTCTTCGGCTGGCTCAATGGTTCCTTTCTTTGCTTTGGCCTCCAGGAGCTTGATCAGATCTTGGTGGTAGGTGTCTTCGTACTTGTCAGGGTTCCACTTCGCCGTCATCCCGTTCACAAGCGATTCGGCCATCTCGATTTCCCTAGGAGCGATCTTGACGTCTTTTAGCCGTCGGTCGAGGCTAGCCATTTCGTCCGAGGTCAAAATCTCGCGTGCGAACCGAAGCTGCTCAAGCACTAAGTACTCCCCGCGCGGGATGATTGCCACTAGGCGCTGTTTTCGAAACAGCACGGCACGGCCGATCGCCACTTTCCCGGTTCGCTTCATCACGTCCCGAAGAAGTCGGTAGCCTTTTTCTCCCCCCTTGGAGGGATTCAAGTAGTAAGGCTTCTCGAAGAGCATCGGATCCATTTCGGACAAAACCACGAAGTCCTCGATATCGATCGTCGAAACTGCGCGCGGATTCGCTCGCTTAAAATCTTCGTCGGTGAGGAGGACGTACTCGCCCGGTTTGTATTCGTAGCCTTTGACGATTTGATTACGGGTGACTTCTTTGCCCGTCGTTTTGTTGTACTGCCGGTAACCGATCCGTCCGTAATTTCGTTTATCAATCATATCAAACCCAACCGGCGCCTCTTCTTGGGCGCTTGCGAGCGATACGGGAATGTTTAAAAGGCCGAAGCTTAAACTCCCCGTCCAAAGGGATCGACCTAGGTGCTCGCCTTTGGCTTTAGTCGCCGCCCGTCGTGTGGTTTTCCTGGCCGAGCGCGAGGACTTCGTGGCTCGACTCTTTTTTGATTTAGCCTTTGATTTACCCTGCTGTTTCGTCACTTTTTTGGCCATGGCGTTTACTAACAACGCAATAGTTGTACCGAGTACTAGACACGAAAATGGGGCATGAATCCTCGACTCTCTTCGGCATGGGCCTTGCTCCAAGTACAAGTATACGTATGACGCCCACGGCGGCGTCTTTGGATTTTTACCCGAGAGTTTAAGGAGGCAACAATGGAGCAAGTATTCCCAATCGGTCTACAAAGAGGTGGCGAACCGGACGTGGTTCGCGGACTGTATCCGTTGTCGCCTAACGACCAAGCGAAATTTGCAGATAAAATCCTGCGTGGCGAACTCAGCGCAGTCGAAGCTTACGATCAAGTCATCGAAAAATTTATTACCGATCCGGAAGCGCCGATTTCG
Source organism: uncultured Bacteriovoracaceae bacterium (assembly GCA_964485835.1). Taxonomy (GTDB): domain Bacteria; phylum Bdellovibrionota; class UBA1018; order UBA1018; family UBA1018; genus JACMQW01. The sequence goes on along the minus strand of CAZAKW010000001.1, from coordinate 2,810 downwards.
TTGCTGGCGCAAATCCGGAGCGAACACCAGCGTTCGTGCGAGAGCCTTCGGTTACTTGTCACGAATAAAGGCGAAGATCCGAGCGACGACTCGGGAGCTTGGGGTGCCGTCGTCTCCACGTTAGTAAACGTGCGGGCGCTTTTCGGCAAAGACCAGGCACTTCGTACCCTTCGCACGGGCGAAGACCACGGGCTCCGGATGTACCAGGACGCCCTGGATTTAGGATTAAACGAACGCGAGCGGTCGACGATACGGGACGTTCTCATCCCCCGCCAAGTGCGGCACATCGCCCAGCTCGACTCGTTAATCGATTCGAGAAACAACCTTTCCTAGGAGTCTTAGGAAAAGTGGATTCTCGATTTGGTCCTAGAATCATGAACATTCAAAGAACTCGCTCTATGGGAACGGGCTTTTAGAATAATCACTCTAGGATCTAGAGGCGGGGAACTCCGATACGGAGTTGCCCGTTCTATTTTTGACAAATATAACCCACCCTTAAATGGCCATAAACCGAAATTACCATACGATATTTAAACGTACGATAGTTAAGCGATAACTATGCGCTGCTTCCCGGGCCGCCGCCCGTGGTGGCTTCGCGCAATTTATCAATCAAACGTGCAAACTGGTCGGCGGGAGGGACTCCTGCTTGCTCGAATACGAGTTCCCCTTTCACAAACGCCATCAGCGTCGGAATCGACCGCACCTGGAAGGCCTGGGCTAGGTCGGTCGCGCTCTCCGTATTCACTTTTCCGAAGTAGATATCTGGAAACGCCTCGGACGCCGTCTCGTATGCCGGGGCGAAGATTCGGCACGGGCCGCACCACGCCGCCCAGAAATCAAGGACAACCACCGGGTTTTGGTCCACCACGGCTTCAAAATTTTTCATCGTTACTTCGTGGGTCATCTATTTTCCTCTCTGTTGCAGTAAAAACCGAAGTGGCCAGTCTTTCGCTTCTCCAGCGCCGCCGATTCCGATTCGGGGTGTCGTGAGAATGCGGCGGGGGTCCTTCTCGGCGGCGGCTTCGATCCATAGCCGAGAGCGTTTCGAGTAAAGTTTAATGCCGTTATCCTTGCGATCAATCCCGTAAACGCGACAGAGCTTTCCTGGCCCGTTAGTCGCTAAGGGTTCGTCGTCAAGCGCCTCTACGGCACGAATCAAGACGGCTTCGGGCCGGGTCTCGTCGCGAGTGACGGCGTTCAAACAGAAATGAAGACCGTAGATCAAATAGACGTAGGAGTGGCCGCCGGGAAGAAACATTGATTCGGTGCGGGCGGTTCGGCGGTTGCCATAAGAGTGGCAGGCTCGGTCTTTAACGCCGAGATAAGCTTCCGTTTCCGTGATTCGGGCTCGACGAATTCCCCCCATCGTACGAACGCAGAGAGTCTGGCCGAGAAGGTCCCTCGCAACGGCACGGGTGGAACGCTGGTAAAACTCGGGTGAGAGAATCTCCATGGGGCCTTTAGTTTAAGCAAGGTCGAAACCGAAGGCCAGCGCTTACGCCAGAGACTTGACCCGACTCTTGAACTTGCCGCGGCTCGGCCCGTCGCGGATACTTGGAGCGGGCTTGTGGCCAGATTGACTGGGTGGAAAAAATAAATGGTTTCGGGAATGAACCGTTTCCAGAGCTGGGCCGTCTTAGAGATAGGACCCATCCACAACCCCATTGAAACCACACCAATCCACCCATGGGTTCGCAACGCATTGGAGATATTATGACCCAGATCTTACGCCCTCTTCTAACGACCCTAGGCATCGCGATCTATCTTGGTAGCGCGCTCGCCCCGACCACCGCCCACGCCCGCCGAGGCGAAGGCGGTAAGCACGGGCCTATGAAAGAACTCGGACTTTCCGAAGACCAAAAAGCCAAAATCAAAGAGATCCGGAAAAACGGCCGCGAGACGAAAAAGAAGCTTCGCTCCGAGCTTAAGGAGGCCAAGGAAAAACTTCGCACCTCCGCTCAAACCGACGCAAGCAAGGACCAATTAGTGGCTCTCTTTAACTCGGTCCAAGAAAAGCAGCAGGCCGCCGCGAAATTCGGATTCTCGCAGGCGATGGAGATTCGTGAGGTCCTCACTGCCGAGCAACGAAAGAAGGCCGGCGCGATGCTCGGTAAATTCTTTAAAGAACGGGGCCACCCTGGAAAAAAAGGACCGGGCCCGGACGAGGACGATTCGGAAGAATAAATGCAGAACTCCCCTTCTGACGAATTTTCCGCGTTTTACGCGAGACACGGGCGCCCGGTTCGAAACTTCTTGTTTCGGCTGGGCGCCCGCTCGGCATTGGACGATCTGGTCCAAGAAACGTTCGTTAGAGCGTGGATAAAAAGGGAAAGCCTGCGCGACGTCGCGGCCGAGAAGGCTTGGATATTTCAGATCGCTCTCCACGGCTTTTACGATTGGACTCGGCGGAAAGATTCCCACTGGCAGGACCTGACCGAGGCTGAGCACCCGACGACGCTTGGCTCCGCTCGCCAGATCGAAAGCCGAATGGACGCCGATACGGCCCTAAGATCGCTTCCGATCGAGCAGCGCACGGTCTGCCTTTTATTTTACATCGAGGAATTTTCGGTAGCCGAGATCGCTCGGCTCGAAAAAGTTCCGGAAGGAACGGTAAAAACCCGTTTGATGAAGGCGCGAGAAAAGATGCAGGCGCTCTTAACCGACCTGCCCAAGAGGAGGACAAATGAGTGAACGAAAACAAGACGGCGACCCGATCGGGGCCCTTCTACGAAGTACCTTAACCGAGGCTCCCGAGGCGCCGTTTTTAGAACGAAAGGTCTGGAACGCGATCGCTCACTCGGGCACGTCCC